>JAUUZE010000187.1 GCA_030590175.1 Clostridia bacterium | reverse complement strand
TGTTCACACGTGATAACAGTCGTTTAGATGATATTTATAAACGAACTGACTTTATGCCTTTAGGAAGTGGTGCCATGGCAACTACTACCTACCCACTTGATCGTCAAATGGTATGTGATTTATTAGGTTTTTCCTCAATTACTGAAAATTCAATGGATTCTGTTAGTGATCGTGATTATGTTTTAGAACTGTTATTTGCAATATCGCTAATTATGATGCATTTATCAAGATTATCTGAAGAAATAATTTTATGGACTACAAAAGAGTTTTCATACTTAGAATTAGATGATGCTTTTAGTACAGGTAGTTCAATTATGCCACAAAAAAAGAATCCTGATATTGCAGAATTAGTTCGTGGTAAAACAGGAAGAGCTTATGGTAATCTAATGACCATGCTTTCAGTTATGAAAGCTTTACCCATGGCATATAATAAAGATATGCAAGAAGATAAACCTGCACTTTTTGATACTATTGATAACGTTAAAATGTCGCTATCAATTTTTACTAAGATGTTAGAGACTAGTACATTTAATACCAAAAATTTATTAAACAATGCATTAAGTGGTTTTACAAATGCAACTGATTTAGCTGACTATTTAGTAAAAAAGGGTATTCCCTTTAGAACAAGCCATGAAATAACAGGTAAAATTGTTGCTTATTGTATATTAGAAAATAAAACTATAGAACAATTATCTTTACTAAAATTACAAAAATTTTCAGATAAAATAAAAAATGATATATATGAAGCTATTTCAATAGAAACTTGTGTTAATAATAGAGACGTTGTTGGTGGACCTGCTAAAAAAGCTGTTAATAATCATATTAGCAAAGCAAAAGAGCAACTCAATAGTTAGTACTCATAGACCTTAGTATAGTTATTAGGATTCTTAAACATTGTCACTTTTACTCCCCTTTTTACATAATATGCATCATAAGTTATATCTACAATATACCATTTTCCATTAATATATACTTCGTTCCAAGCGTGGTATAAATCAGAATAATTTGCATATCCTTTAACTAATTTTACAGGTACTCCTTGGCTTCGCAGCATCCCAGCTAAAAGTGATGAATAATCATAACAAATTCCCATTTGAGAATGAAATGTATCATCAATTACTGGTAAATAGAAACTAGCTTGAACACTATCAAATTTATTATGATCATAAGAATAATTAAATATAATTAATTCATAGACTTTAACTTTTTGTAATAAAGTTTCATTTGTTTCATAAATAATAGAGTTTGAATAATCAATACTGTCCATATTATTATTCCATTCTACATTTTGAACAGAATTAAGATAAACATCCGTTTCATTACTAATATAAACATTAACTTCAATACTTTTAACAGTTCTAGCTTTCCCTGCTTCAGTTGTTTCTAGAATTTTCAAAGTATATGTTCCATTACCAAATGTTAGAGAAAATTGATCAATTTCACCTTTTACTAATGTATACCATATACTTTGATCACCTTTAACTACTTTTAGATAATAAACTGTATCAACTGTAGATTCATAGGATACTTCAATAACTCCATTTGAAATATTAGTTGTATTTATTGTATAATCGGCAGCTTTTGCTTTTACTGGTATTAAAATAACAATAAAAATGATTAATATGCTAACTAGTAAAGTTGTTTTTTTCAATTGGTCTCCTTATTATTTTAAATTGTATCATTATTTTGCTAATCTTCAAACTGTCCATCAAAAAACTTTTCTCCAGAATCATATGTAAATGATAATTGTTTTTCACACCACTTACTAATAACTATTTCATCATTTATTATCATAAATTCAACATCTATCCATTTATCATTAATTGTGTCTGACGAAAATGATATTAATTTATATTCATCTATATTTTCATTTTCTACATAAGTTATTAATTGTTCCATAACTATATTTTCAAGATTATAATAATCAGTTAACCACTTTTGTGTTTTTCCTGTTAATTTTTCACTTGAAGCAGCAGTAACCAATGCAGATAATGCTAAAATAATTAATAACATTAGAACAATTACTACTACTACACTTGCTCCACCTTTTTCATTACTATAATTTTTTCTAAGGAGTTTCATCGTTCACCTCCATAAAAAGAATTGTTTTTAAAGGATTTTCTAGTAATTGATTATCATCTTTTATTGCATTTATTGTTACTTCAATAGTACCATTATTAACAATTACTATTTTTGAAATAATCTGTATTTCATATAAAGGGTAATATTGATAAATTTCTTTAATATTTTTATCACTTTTAATTATTGAATCTATAAAAAATTCATCATTATATATTTCATCTAAATTATCAAAACTATGTAAAACTTCAAAAACATTTGAACATTCATTTATAGCGTGTTGTTTTACAATAGCTCGCTTATTAACATTTCCAGCTAAAATGAATATTTGTAGCACAAGACCACACACCAGTGCTAATGCAGCAATAGCAATAATAATTTCAACAAGAGTGAATCCTTTTTCATTTTTCTTATTAATTGCCATTATTTAGTCCTAAATGTGATGATATTACGTAATTCCATCACTTGTTCTTGTGTTTTATAACTTGTCTTTACAACTATACCTTTACCTTCTTTATAATCTTCAAATATAACGTTATCGACTTTTACAACAATTTCACTCAAAGCTAAAGAAGGTTTATCAAATTCATCAATATAACACTCGTATAAATACCCATTTTTAAACAATAGATAAGTAAACAGGCCTTCTTCATCTCCATGGTGTG
>JAUUZE010000002.1 GCA_030590175.1 Clostridia bacterium | reverse complement strand
TCCTTCAGATTCCACCTCACGATGGACACCCTTGTGCTTAGCTATGCGTTTCCTACTACAAAGGTACGCTCGGGACTTTCACCCATTAGAGTTCGCCCATGCTGGGCGAACAAAAAAGAGCCTCTATTGAGGCTCAATATTTTATAGAATTAGTAGTTCCACATAAGTTGGAACAATTTGTATCCAAGTTTTACCTTCATTTAGTACAATTTCATGTCCATCTGAATCTTTATAAATTGTAGGTGAATTCTCATCTGCTTTTTCCCATGTAATTTCAATACATTTTCCTAAAGTACAGTAGTAGCCTTCTCCACTTCCAATGGTTTCTAATGCCTGTCTACCTGAATCATCTCCTTCGATGGTTTCATTGCTGACTTTTTGAATAATTATATTAGTAACTGATAAAGAAATACCTGTATTTCTATCAGTATGTGTTTCTCCATTACGATTTCTAAAATACAATTGTTTTTCTTCATCAAACATGTAAGTTGAAAAACTAATGGCTGAATATGCAATATTAATAATTTTTGCATCAATTCCCTGCTCTAATATAATTGGGCTTTCGCTATATTTAGGGTGTCCTATTAAATCAGTTTCTAAAGAAATACTTTTTTCAGCGATATATGCATATATATCTTCACTATTAGTATATGTATCTTGCCAATTATTAGGATTATCTGTGATATCTTCAAAAATCTTATTAGCATCTTTGGTACCATCAAGTGAATCAATCCACTCTTCATAATCTATTTGAGCTAAAGCTGAAGGGCTTCCACCATTATGAACAAAGATTCCATCATATGGAAGAATAAAATCTAACATATAGTCTCTTGCACTTCTAACAGGGCCTATTAGTTCTAAATCTTGTTCCCAGAACATAGCAACATATCTTGTTACTCCACCTTCTACAACAAATTCATACACTACTTGAGCTTGTGATAATCCTGCCTGAGGAAATGGATATTCACCTTGATTGTCAATTACTACAGCAATTGGTCGCACTCCATCATGTGGAACTCCATCTGGGAATATTACAACAGGTGCTGGTGTGCTAGTTGGTTCTAAAGTTGCTGTTGGTTCTGGTGATTCACTTTCTACTACCTCAGCTTTTTTACAAGCTGTTAATGATAAAATTAGTAGTACTATTAAAACAATGGTAATTACTCTTTTCATAAATTCCTCCTAGTTTGCTAAACCATTTCCTTCAATTTTTTCTTCAAATAATTTAAAAATCATTTCACGTTCTTCTTCATCTTCTACAGTTTCTAATCTATCAAAATTATTATCTTCCGTAAATTTAAAAATATAAGATAACTCATCTGTTTCATCTTCACTCTGGAGTAGCACATATTGGCTATCCATATATTCTATCATTTCTATTACTTTCATGTCTATTAACTGTCCATTATCATCTTCTAATGTGATAATGCCATCTCTGTTTTGATCCATTTTGTTCTCCTTATATACTATCAAGATATCCCTGCAATATATAGCACGCAGCTATTTGGTCAACCTTGCCTTTATTATACCCAGTTTTTATACCTAACTCATTCATAGTTCTATGAGCTGCCTTTGACGATAAACGTTCATCCCAAAAGATTATATCAATATCTGTGTATTTTGCAAGTATGTCAGCAAATTCGATAGTCTTATCTGCTCTCTCACCTAGTGTACCATCCATATTTTTAGGCATTCCTAAAACTATTTTTTCTACATTATACTGAGTTATAATATCAGTAATTGTTTCAGCTAATTGCTTCATACTGTTATTTTTTCTAACAATAGTATCAAGCCCTGAAGCTAACATCATCAGCGAATCACTCTTTGCTATTCCAACTCGCTTATCTCCGTAATCAATTCCTAAAACTATCATTCTCACCTTCTAAAATATTTTAATGGCAAATACATCACATACTGATGCACAATAACCACAAAGTGCACACTTTTCATGATCAACTACTACTTTTCCATCTTGGAAACTTAGTGCATTAGATTGACATCGTTCAATGCATTTTTGGCACTTTTCACACCAAAATTCTATATGTAATTGCCTGTTTTGTAAAGACACCTTTTCTCTAAGGTTTTCACTAATTGCTATATTTGAAAATGTGGCAATGTTCATATCTACTTCAGCTTCACTTTTCATACCCACAGCAATGCATTCAATATTTTCATTTTGAAATAAGTAAGAAAAACATTGGTCATAATTTAAGATACAATTTCCACCCCCTAAAGGTTTCATGGTAATTATACCTTTCCCATGTTTTTCGCTTTACTTATGGCAGCTTCCATCTCATGTAAAGTACCATCTATTATTCCAAGACCTCTCATATTTAGCATTGGAGCAATAATATCTATCTCTTTTTTTAAGCTAGCAACATTAACTACTTCTATTGCATGGGTTGATACTCCTACTGCCCTAATTTTTCCAAGTTCTTTTTGATTTAAATAGTAATCAAGAGCTTCTTGATGTCCTTTCATGGTTAATTCACTTTCTTGTTCATGTAACATGAAAATATCTATAACATCAATATCAAGGGCGCTTCTTGCTTGCTCAAGGCTAGCTTTTGCTTGCTCTCTACTATATGCATATGATTTTGTAGAAATTACAGGAGTTATTCTAGATTTTTTAATAGCTTGTTTGATATATGGATAAGTTCCATACAATTGAGCTGTATCGATAAAATTAATGCCCTGTGTTAGGGCATGTGCAATTATGGACGAACCCTCATCTATTGACATGTTTGCCTGTAAGGGTCCAATGGTCAAGGCACCAAAACATAGTCTACTTACAGATATACCTGTTTTCCCGAGAAGTATCTTATTCATTAATAGCTAAAATATAATTTTTTACTAATTCTTCAATAATCTCATCTCGTTCTAATTGTCTAATGGCTTTTCTTGCGCCATTAAAACTAGTAATATATGTTGGATCACCTGACATAAGATAACCAGCAATCTGATTAACAGGATTATAACCTTTTTCTTTCAATGCAGCTGCTACTATACTAATAATTTCCCTAGCTTTATCTTCTTTTTCAGATAAAAAATTGTAATCAATTGTTTCGCCTTTCATTAGTTGTCCCCTCCGTTTTATATATCTAATAGTATTCTATTTTAGTCATAACTTCAACTGATGTTATAAACTTTTATATATCTTTTTAAAGTAAATTTCCACCTTTTCTCCAAATTTAATAGATAAGGTAATTAATGATATGGAAATTATGCCAATAACCACCCATTGCCAAAGAGCCAATTTAATAACACCTGCCCCAATATAACTTGATAATAATATGCCAGGAGTTCTACCTATTACTACCAAAATAGTAAATAGACCAAATTTAATTTTAGAAACACCAGCAATTAAACAAAGAGCATCATCTGGGAAAAAAGGAAATAGAAATACTGTTAATAGTACAATAAAGCTTCGCCCAAAAAATGTATCAGAGTACTTATTATATGTTTCATTACCAACTAGTTTAACAACTAAGGGTTTCCCAAAAAATCTAGCTAACCAATAACCAATGATTGAACCTACAAAAATACCAATAGCACCATATAAGAAACCTTCCCACACTCCGAATATTGCACCACCTGCTAATGTGGTTACATTACCTGGAATAGGTGCTATAATAACTTGAATTATCTGGATTAATAAAAAAATCAATGGAGCTAATATCCCATATCCTTCAACATACTCTTGTAATTCATCTTGTGAAGAAAATACTCTACTAATTTGTGTTATCGCTTGTCTACCAAAGGAAGTTGAAAAAAATACAACCAAAATTATAACTACAATTCCAAGTACAATATATCGTCGCTTTTTTAATTTTTCAGATTGAACTTCTTTATCCATCAATAACACCTTTTAAATAGGTACCACAATTTTCTTTAATAATAACTGTTATCTCAATATTTTCTTTAACTTCTTTATTATCTATAAGAACAGTTATATAGTTCATGGTATGTCCTTTCATATATTTACCTTCAAATTCTTCTGTTAATACACTTACTTTTTTCCCAACATAAGTATCAAGAAAATCATATGTCATCTTTTCTGATAAATGTGATAATCGTTTTGCTCTATCACTTTTTACTTGTTTTGTTATTTGATCAACCATATCATATGCTTTTGTTCCTTTACGTTTTGAAAAAGGAAAAACATGTACTTTTAAAAATTTTATTCCTTTAATAAATGTCATGCTTTTTAAAAAATCATCTTCAGTTTCACCTGGAAAACCAACAATTATATCTGTGGTTATTGAACAATCAGGTAATTGCTCATAAATAAGTGAAGCTGCTCTATTAAAATCACTAATGTTATATTTTCTATTCATTCTCTTTAATGTTTTATCACACCCCGCCTGTAATGACAGGTGAAAGTGATGGCAGAATTTATCCATTTTTTTAACTTGCTTGATAAAATCGCGAGTGATAACTGTAGGTTCTAATGAACTAAGTCTTATTCGTCTTAATAACTTTATTTTATCCAGTTCGTGCAGTACATCTAGCAAGGTATCTGATTGCAAATCACTTCCATACGAATCAAGGTGTATACCTGTCAGCACAACTTCTTTAATTCCCCTATTAGTCAAATTAACAACTTCATTTACAATAGAAGACATCTGACGGCTTCTAACTGGTCCTCTGACATATGGAATAATACAATAAGTACAAAAATTAACACAACCATCTTGTATTTTCACATATGCCCTTGTACGTGTTGATGCAAACGTATCACCCATCTCATCAAAAGTAGTGATAGACATAATATTTTCTACATGGCTAATGTGTTCTTTTATATATTCAACTAATTTGCTTTTTTCTTGATTTCCAATAACAATATCTGCTTTTGTTAATTGCTTTACTTCATTAGGTGTATTTTGTGCTAAACAACCTGTAACAACTACTATTGCACGCTCATTAGTCCTCTTAGCTTTTCTAGCCATTTGTCTAGATTTTTTTGCAGCCATTTCTGTAACAGTACATGTATTAATTATATATAAATCAGCATCACTGCTAAATTTAACTAATTCATAGCCATGAGCTAATAGTTGATTGCTCATGGCATCACTTTCATACTGATTAACTTTACAACCTAAAGTAGTAATGGCAAATTTCAATTAAGTTTCTCCAATCATTTCTTAGTTACTGTTATTTTACTTTCTATTAATTCTTTTGACAAGGTCATCTCGATGTTCTTTTAATAAAACACTTCGTGCTAATTTTCTATTTAAAGGGTGATTAAACTGAATTAATGCTCGTCTTATTTTTCTTTGCTCTTCCCCTTTAGGAACAACAACTTTTTTCAAAGTTAATGGGTGAATCCCTGTATAATACATACAAGTAGACACTGTTCCAGGTGTGGGATAAAAATCTTGAATTTGATCAGGTATAAACCGTTGATTTAATAAAAACTCTGTAACTTCAATACAATCTTTTATGGTCTCACCTGGATGTCCTGAAATCAAATATGGGATTAAATATTGTTTTTTTTGTATTCGCTTATTTATTTTTTCATATTTTTCTTTAAAAATAAGATATTCTTTAATAGATGGTTTACCCATTAAATCAAGAACGTGTGTACTAGCATGTTCAGGAGCTACTTTTAACTGACCACTTATATGGTGTTTACACAATTCTTCTAAAAACCTATCATTATCCTCTAATAAGTAGTCATATCTAATTCCTGATTTTACAAATACTTTCTTAACACCTTCCATCTTTCGTAGTGCAGTAAGTACTAATAGGTATTCGCTATGGTCAATTTTTAAATATTTACATACTGTGGGATACAAACATTGTTTATGACGACACATCCCCTTTTGCTTAGTATTTGTACAATATGCATTTCTAAAGTTAGCAGTAGGACCACCTACATCATTTATATATCCTTTGAAATCTTTAGCATTTATTATTCTTTTTCCTTCGGCTAAAATGGATTTTTTGCTTCTTTTTTGAATAATTCGTCCTTGATGAAAAACTATAGAACAAAAATGACAACCTCCAAAACAACCCCTATGACTGGTAATTGAAGTTTTTACTTCTTCAATAGCTTTTATTCCACCTAATTCCTCATACATAGGATGATATTTTCTTTCATATGGCAAATCATAGATTTGATCCATCTCTTCTTCCTTTAATGGGAGGGCGGGTGGGTAATTTAATAAAAACCTATCACCATGGGCTTGTGCAATTGTTTTCCCTGAGAATGGGTCTTGTTCATAGTAAACCATGGAAAATGCTTTAGTAAATTGCTGTTTACTTTCTTTTACTTGTTCAAATGAAGGTATAACTAAAGCTTCTTCTGGAATGGTTTTCGTAATAATTGCAGTAGAACGAATATTTGTAAGTGGTTTATTATCTCTTAATCGATTGGCTACTTCTATAATTGTTTTTTCACCCATACCATAAATTAGTAAATCTGCTCGTGTATCAAAGATAATAGAACGTCTTACTTTATTGGACCAGAAATCGTAATGTGCAAATCGTCTAAGACCTGCCTCTATTCCCCCAATTATAATTGGAAGATCCTTGTATACTTGTTTAATCATATTACAATATACAATTAACGCTCGGTCTGGTTTTTTATATGGTCCTTTTAAGGGTGAATAGCGATCAACTTTTCTAGGCTTTTTAGATGCAGTATAATTATTGACCATTGAATCTAACACACCTGCAGAAACTAAAATACCTAACTTAGGTTTTCCCATTTTACTAATAAGTTGTGGTGATTTGACATCAGGTTGAGGCAAAATCCCAATCTTATATCCATGGCTTTCTAAAACTCTAGAAATAATCCCTAGCCCAAAAGAAGGATGATCCACATATGCATCACCCGTAATATACAAAAAGTCCAACTGTTCCCAGCCTCTTTTTGCCATATCTTCTTTATTTACTGGTAAAAAAGTCATCTAATTCACTTGGTAATCAGCTGGATTTTGCATTTGCATTTCAGCCCACTCATCTCGCGAAATAAGCACTTGTCTTGGTTTTGAACCTTCAAATGGTCCTACTATTCCTCGCTCTTCCATCTGATCAATAATTCTAGCAGCTCTAGCATAGCCTACTTTGAACTTACGTTGTATAAACGATACTGATGCACTACCTGCCTCAATAATCATGTCAACAGCATATGGTAGGTGTTCATCAACTTCGTTGGAAACGCCACCTTTTTTATTGCTTTTATCTTTACTATTTATTTCTTCAATAACATCTTGATTATAGTTAGCTTCTGATTGTTCTTTAATAAAGGAAACAACTCGCGTGATTTCTGTATCATCAATATATGCTCCCTGTACTCTTACAGGTTTTGACATACCAATTGGATGAAACAGCATATCTCCCATACCTAAAAGTTTTTCGGCTCCTGCCATATCTAAAATAGTTCTAGAATCAATATGTGATACAACTGCAAAAGAAATCCTTGATGGTATATTAGCTTTGATAAGTCCCGTTATAACATTTACAGAAGGTCTCTGAGTTGCAATAACTAAATGCATTCCAGCAGCTCTAGCCAATTGAGCTAAACGGCAAATAGAATCTTCTATTTCACCGGGAGCTGAAGCCATTAAGTCAGCTAATTCATCAATAATAATAACAATGTGAGGTAATTTTTTATGCTCAGGCATATTTTCAATTTTCTTGTTATAAGATGCAATATCTCTAGCACCAACTTCTGAAAACTTATCATATCGACTAGTCATTTCAACAACTGCCCAGTTTAATGCTCCAGCTGCCTTTTTAACATTATTTACTACAGGAATTAATAAATGAGGTATACCATTATAGTTTCCTAATTCTACTTTCTTAGGATCAATCATTAATAACTTCACATCTTCTGGTGATGATTTATATAAGATACTAATAATAATACAATTAATACATACGCTTTTTCCAGAACCTGTTGCTCCAGCTATTAACATATGTGGCATTTTTTTAATATCTGCTACTACTACTTTTCCACCAATATCTTTACCGATTGATACAGCAATTGGACTACTATGTTGTTGGAACTCATTTGAACCAATAACTTCTTTTAATGAAACAATGGACTTCTCTTTATTAGGTACTTCAATACCAACTACAGCTTTTCCTGGTACTGGTGCTTCAATTCGCACATCCCTAGCTGCTAAATTCAAGGCAATATCATCAGATAAATTAGTAATTCTACTAACTTTTACTCCAACTTTTGGTTGTAACTCATAACGTGTAACAGAAGGTCCTCTAGAAAAATCAACAACCTTTGCTTCTACACCAAAACTTGCAAGTGTTTCTTCAAGTTTTTTAGCAATCTGAACAGAATTATTCGTTTTACTACTATCTGATATGGCATCATCTAATAAATTAAGTGGTGGAGTTTTATATCCTGATAATACTTTACTAGGAACATCTTTGATTTCTTTTATAACTTTTTCAGTTTGAGTTTTTGTAACAATAGGATTATTTGGTTGTCTCAATGGTTTTTGTTTTCTAGCCATTTTATTGGAATTTTTCACTTTTTTCTTCTCATCAACAGTGAAATTAATTTGTTTTTCTTTTTTAAGTTCTAATTCTTCTTGATAATAATCATCATCTTCGTCAGTCATTTTTGATTTTTTCTTATTTCTTCGTCTATCTCTTTTCTCTTGGTCAGATATTTGATCAGAAATAGGACGGAAACTATCTGCCATCCATTTTCCAAATCTCACAAATACTTTTTTACAATTAATTATAAAGTTTTTAAAACTTCTATTAGTAAATAATATTATATTTATTATAGATAATGAAATTGTAATAACATAAACACCTGCAATACCAAAGATAGCTTTAAGTGGAGTAATAATTATTCCACCAAAAAATCCGCCTCCTAAGATATTAGTACCATCAACATAAAATTTACTGATTACTTCAAAAAATGATAAATTATTATAAATAGATGGATTGTTTTGTAAATATACAATATGGAAAAAACTAGACACCAACAGCACCATGGCTACATAGTATGCAGACTTATTTCGCAATTTGTCAGTCATTCCAGTAAATATCATATAAAGCCCTAAAACAATAACAACAAATGGAAATAATTTATTAGTCCACCCAAGTAATCCTGAAAGGAATCCTGAAATAAATGTGCCAAATACACCTGTAGACTTTTCAAAAAAGATACCAAAAAACAACAAAATACCAGCAGCTAGAATAATAATTCCAACTATCTCTTTCATTAATGCTTGATTAGTTTTTGCATTGATTGGTGAACTCTTTTTCCGAGGTTTTTTCTTTTGTGCCATAGTAATACTCCAATTACATAATTGATTACCCATTAAATATAGCATAATATTGTTTTTTCTACAAACCAGTCTCTATGCAATATATAGGTAATATTTTCTTTTTTCCTTGGTTTCTCATTGACTAAATGGCTTGTATATGGTAAATTATCAAGGAAATATTTGATATAAGGAGGCCATAATTATGTGGCTGCAAGCAATCATTGGAATATCTGTTGTCTTTCTAGCATTAATAGCTTTATCGTTCTTTATTTTCCTATTTGGAAAAATTATGAACAGAGAAAAGAAAAGTAAGAAAGCCCCCTCTATTAAGCTCAATGCTAATAAAAAAATTACTGTTGAAATAGATGGTGATGATGAATTAATTGCTGTTATTACAGCAGCGGTTTCTACATATCTAAATTCAAATGGTCTTTCACCTGAATGTAAAATTAGAGTTACCACCTTTAATCGTGTAACATCTAAATCATCTATTTGGAATGAATCTAGTAAACAAGAATTAGTGGAAAGCTTATAAAGAGGAATATATAATGAGTGAATTTTTTAGCGGAATCGGACAATTATTAGCAAACTCAGGATTTGCCAATTTACAATGGCAAGAATTTTTAATGCTTATACTAGCTTGTTTCTTGCTTTATTTAGGAATTGTAAAGAAATTCGAACCACTTTTATTAGTACCTATTGCATTTGGTATGTTATTAACTAATTTACCTGGTGGTGAATTATTCCATTCAGAATTATGGCAAAATCCTTTACAACAAGGTATGGCTGGATATTCTGTTAATTGGCATCCAGATTATGGTCAAGTTCTACAAACTGGTGGATTACTTGACATATTCTATATTGGTATTAAAACTGGTGTCTTCCCTCCTCTAATTTTTATGGGAGTTGGAGCAATGACAGACTTTGGCCCATTACTAGCCAATCCAAAAAGTTTTTTATTAGGTGCAGCTGCACAAATTGGTATTTTCCTAACTTTCATTGGAGCCAATCTATTAGGTTTTCAAGCTGCTGAGGCAGGAGCTATTGCAATCATTGGTGGTGCCGATGGCCCAACTGCTATTTTTACAGCAAGTAGATTAGCTCCTAATCTATTAGGTCCAATTGCTATTGCTGCATATTCATATATGGCTTTAGTTCCATTTATACAACCACCAATCATGAGATTATTAACAACTAAAAAGGAACGAAAAATTGTTATGAAACAATTACGACCTGTTTCTAAAATAGAACGAATTATATTCCCAATAGTTGTTACCATCTTAGTTGTTATGCTTATTCCAGCTGCTGCTCCTTTAGTTGGTATGTTAATGCTTGGTAATTTAGCTAGAGAATCTGGAGTTGTAGAACGATTAAGTAAAACCATTCAAAATGAGTTAATTAATATTGTTACTATTTTATTAGGATTAGGTGTTGGTGCAACAGCTACCGCTGCTAACTTCTTAAATCTTAATACATTGATGATTTTAGGATTAGGATTAATAGCATTTGCAATTGGTACATCTGGTGGAGTTATATTTGCAAAAATTATGAATAAACTCCCAGGTGATCAGATTAATCCATTAATTGGTTCAGCCGGTGTTTCTGCTGTTCCAATGGCTGCTAGAGTTTCTCAAAAAGTTGGTCGTGAAGAAAATCCAAATAACTACTTACTTATGCATGCAATGGGACCAAATGTAGCTGGAGTTATTGGTTCAGCTGTTGCAGCTGGTATTTTAATTAGTTTATTAGGATAGTTATTATCCATACATATAAATTCAGCCATCTATTATCTTAAATAGGTGGTTTTTTTTATAGATTAATTAATAGTTTTAAGGTACACTTTATCATATGGAGGAAGTTTAAATGACATATAAAATTGGAGTTATAGTTGATTCATTTCGATTGCCCATTCATGAAGGAATTAAAAAAGCTAAAGAAGTGGGTGCTGATGGTATTCAGATTTATGCGGTCAAAGGTTCTATGCATCCTGATAATCTATCTAAAAAAGACAGGTTTGAATTATTAGACTATATTACTAGCCACGGATTAAAAGTCGCCGCTTTATGTGGTGATTTAGGTGGTGGTTTTGTGGATCAAGCTTTAAATAAGGATAAGATTATTTTATCAAAAAAAATCATTGATTTAGCATTAGATTTAAATTGTGATGTTGTTACAACTCATATAGGTGTTGTACCTACAAATCAATCAAATAAAAGATATAATATTATGCAACAAGCTTGTGAAGAATTAGGAGAGTATGCCGATCAAGTTAATGCCTCTTTTGCCATTGAAACAGGACCAGAATCATCAGCTGTCTTACGTGGCTTTCTAGATTCATTAACTAGTTCTGGAGTTAGAGTTAACTTTGATCCTGCTAATTTAGTAATGGTTATTGGTGAAGATCCTATACAAGCTGTTAAAAACTTAGCCCCCTACATTGTTCATACTCATGCTAAAGATGGTAGGATGTTGTTAAAATGTGAACCAGAAGACTTATATATGACACATAATAAAACATGGGATGAAGCATTTATTGAAACGCCATTAGGTGAAGGAAATGTCCACTTCCCTACTTATTTAAAAGCATTAGGTGACTCAGGATATAATGGGTTTTTAACCATTGAACGTGAAGTAGGAAAAACGCCTTATGAAGATATTAAAAAGGCTGTACAATTTTTAAGGAGAATAATATGAAATTAGGAATTAGCTCATATGCTTATAGTAAATTATTAAAAAGTAAAGAAATGGATTTATTTGATGTAATTAAGAAAACCAAAGAAATTGGATATGATGCCATTGAATTTTCAAACTTACCAGCAAAAGGTGAAAAAAAGTTGCAATTAGCTAAATTAGTAAAAGAAGCTTGTGATCAAGAAGGTTTATCTATTGTAAACTATGCTACACCTGCCGATTTATTAACAGGTAGTGATGGTAATATACAAAATGAAATTAAGCGAATAAAAAAAGAAGTTCACATTGCTAAAGCATTAGGTGTAGATAAAATGAGACACGATGCTACTTTTGGCTATAAAGCTTCAGATCCTGCTGCTAGAAGTTTCTATTTTAATTTAGATAAGTTAGCTTCAGCTTGTCATGATATAACAACATATGCAAATGAATTAGGAATTAAAACAATGGTGGAAAACCATGGTCTATATTCTCAGGACAGTGATCGAATTGAATTATTAGTAAATGAAGTAAATCATGATAATTTTGGAGTGCTTTTAGATGTGGGAAATTTCATGTGTGTTGACGAAGATCCTGTGCGTGCCATGGGTCGTTTAATTATATATGCCTTTCATATTCATTTTAAAGATTTTCATGTTAAATTAGGTAGCTCTTTTAATCCAGGTGAAGGGTGGTTTTGTACTCGATATGGAAATTATTTGCGAGGTGCAATTATTGGTCATGGAGATGCTCCATTAGCTCAGTGTATAAATATTATGAAAACATACAATTATCAAGGTACTCTATCCATTGAATTTGAAGGAATAGAAGACACATTATTAGGTTGTACTTTAGGATATAAAAACTTAAAAAGATTAGTAAAAAAGGATGAATAATATTCATCCTTTTTCATATATAATTTTCTTAAATACTATTATTCTAAAATCACTTTAATTGCTATAATAATTTCATCAAGGTGTTCACTTTTATTAGCAATACACAAAATAGCTTCTTCATTTCCAGACACAGCATCGGTGACTAATGAAATATCACTTACATCAATCCCATATGGAATTCCATTTTGATAAACTAATCTCTCAGAGTTTAATTGAATACCTAAATCAGTTAATATGGTTTGAGATAATACCATTAAAGCATCTTCATCAATTAACAGATAATTAAATGCTTCTTTAGTTACAATAAGTAAATCAGCTTCTCCTGTTTGTAGCATCCCAGCTAAAGCAAGTCGTCCAGCATAATCTGCTTCTGCACTACTAGCACTTGAATCTAAAAATATTCGTGTTACTTCAACATCTTTAATTCCCAAATCTTCAATTTCATTTTCAAGAATTGTAGCTTCATCATTTATTGAATATCCACCAACAAAAGTTACAGCTAAGTCAGGTGTTCTTGTAAATATTGATGGAAGTATTAATATTAAAACTACTGCTAAAATAATACCACCAATAATATAAAAAGGCATCGCCCCAGCTCTCTTGACTACTTTTTCTCGTTTGCTTTTTTCTTGTTCTGTTACAACTGGTTTAACATTCCCTGTTAGATGATCATAAGCATCATTTATAGCTGGCATATCAATAGAATCATCATGTCTAGCTCTGATTAATATTTTATCATATGCATTTTCAATAGTTTCTTTTGTTGCATCTTCGCTAACACCTAATAAATCATAATATTTTTTTTCCATAACAGACCTCCTTTGACCTGGTAATTATTCTTAATTACTGTTTGATTGTATCATAGACTAACACATGGTTACATACACTTTTATAAATGCTCATCTTAATTGATCAATAATTTCAAAAAGTGCTTTAATATTTTCAAATGGAAAACCATCATCAATCTCAATATAATACCAGCTTCCACCATTCTTTGGTTCAAAATCATTACTTACATCATATACCCACTTTTTCACATCATCAGGACTGCCAAAATTTAATGTATGTCCTCTAAAATGAAGTGAAGTAGCAATTTTATATTCTCTTAATCGTTTAGCTAAATCGCTTGTATCATAGGCATTAAGTTGTGGCCAATATGAATCAATTTTTAACTCAGCCATATCTTCTAGTAATTTTATATTTGCACCACATGAGTGAAAATGAACTTTTTTACCAGCTTTATGAATTTTATCTATCATAATTTTATAGCGTGGTTTTAAAAATCTTCTAAATAATTCTGGTGAAATAATCAAATCGTCTTGAGTACCAAAATCATCTCCAATAAAAATTGCATCAACATCAGCTTTAAGAAGGTTATCAATTTCTATTAAATAATACTCAACAAACATGTCTGCAATTTTATTTATTTCTACTGTATCCATATGCATATCCATTAGTACATCTTCAAATTTTCTTATTGCAGTCATTCTCTCAAAAAGAGTAATTTCTCCTTTTAAGCAGTATGAGTTTTTTTTCTGTTCTCGTATGGAATTTATAAATTCCATATCACCATATTTAGGTGTTGGAAATTTGTATGTTTTTATATTAGCTAAATCATCAAGTGGTCTATACTTAGGGTGTCCCATTATTTTAAAAATTCTATGTGTCCATAAAATACCAAAATCATCTTCAATCTCATCATAATAATCTCCAAATTCATCATATGCATATTCAGGAATTATGGGAATTATTTCATTAGACACATCATCAAAGTCACCTTCATACTTTTTAAACAATTCTCTTAGTGCTTCTCCATGTTCAAAATATCCTCTTAATGAAGGATGATACTGTAGTGGTACTTTATCAGGTTTTATAAACGAAAATGCAGCCTCTACTCGCTCTCTTTTTGTCATTACTGACTCCTTAATGTGATTATATTAGTATAATCAAAAACGTATGATTTTTCAATTATTTTACATAGGTTAGTATCGCTAATTTTTTAGTTCATTTTTTTATATGGTTGTGATACTATTTAGAGACTATGGAACAAAAAATAGAAAACACTTCACTACTACATAAAATATTAAAAATTGGGTTGCCAATTGCTATGCAAAATTTTGTTTTAACCGCACTTAATCTAGTAGATAATATTATGATTGGTACACGAGGCGAAGTGGCATTAGCTGCAGTTTCCCTGTCAAATCGATTATATTTCTTTTTCATTATTACTATATTTGGAGTACTAAGTGGTATGGGTATTTTCACTTCTCAATATTGGGGTATTAAAGATAAAGAAAATATTAGAAAAATAATAGGAATGGGTTTTGTTGTTTGTTTATCTATTGCCGTTGTTTTTGCAACAATTGCCTTTATATTTCCAGCACAAATATTATCATTATTTTCAAGCGATTTAGAATTATTAGCTAAAGGTACAACTTATCTTAGAATTGTTTGTTTTTCATATATTCCACTAGCTTTAAGTTATGTATATATTTATAACTCACGAAGTATTCACATGACTAAATTACCAATGGTTGTTTCTATTATTGCTTTAAGTATTAACACATTACTAAATTACATTTTAATAAATGGTAAATTGGGCTTTCCTGTTTTAGGAGTTAAAGGTGCTGCTATTGCAACTTTAATCGCACGATGTATTGAAATGATTATACTATTTACTATTATTTATAGAAGTAAGAATCATCCTCTAAGGGGAACCCTTAATCAATATTTTTCTTTTTCTTCTGAATTATTTAAAAAAGTAATGAAAAAAGCTATTCCTGTAATTCTAAATGAGGCTAGTTGGTCTCTTGGTATGGCCATATATTTTATCGCTTATGGTGCATTAGGTGTAGCAGCTATTGCTTCAATTCAAGTGGCCTTGACTATCTCAGATCTATTTTGGGCATTTTTAATTGGTTTTGGCAATGCAATTGCAGTTATTGTAGGTAATCATTTAGGAGCAAGGGAAATTGATAAAGCAAAACATATCGCCAAAGTAGCAATGTTCTATAATTTTATTGGAACTTTAATATTAAGTGGAATTTATTTATTAACTGGACGCTTTGTGGCTTCGATTTTTAATTTTGATCAAAAAACTATACAAGATTCAATTAATACAATTATTGTTTCTGCAATCTTTATGTGTGTGAGAAGTATGAATTTCTTATTAATAGTTGGTATTCTTCGTAGTGGCGGTGATACAAAGTTTTGCCTTATTGTAGATTTTCTTTCTATCTACCTAATAGGTATTCCACTAGCATTCTTTTCTGTGCATGTACTAAAACTGCCAGTACATCTATGTCTGGCAGTTGTTTATACAGAAGAAATTATAAAATTTATAATTGTATATATCCGTTATAAATCTAATAAGTGGATTAACGTTCTAATATAATCTTATATTATATTTTTTTCATTTGTTCACAGTAATATTGTACATTTTCCCACTTTGCATCTGGAGCTATTCTATGGTCAGGACATGGAATAAATCCACCTAAATCTATTAATGGTTTTAATCGTTCTATTTCTTCATCAACAGCTTTATAATCTCTTGAGAAAACCACTTTATTCATTCCACCTACTCCACGTAAATCGCTTCCATATTTTTCTCTCCATGGTGCAATAGATGCATTCCATGTTCCTACTTCTATTGGGAACATTATATTAACGCCACTATTAATCCAAGTAGGAATCAATGCATCAATTTTACCATCACAGTCAAGAGACAATAAATCAATATTGTATGAAAGCAGCAGCTTTTTAATTTTTTTATAATGAGGTCCCACAAATTTTTCAAAAGCACTTGGGCTAACTAAAGGACCATTTTTAAAGCAAATATCTTCCCAAATATGACCAAAATCAAAAGTTTGGCCAGATTCTAAAGCTCTCTTTGCCACGTCATATTGTAATTGCCCAACTGTGTCTATTATTTCTTTATATAGTTCTTCATCATCCAATGCTAAATAGCTTAATCCAACAATACCAGTTATATTTCTTACAAAGCCATAAAAGCTACCAACATACAACCCAAGAGGTGCATCTCGTTCTTCAGGAGGCTTGTAAGCCATGATTTCGTTATAATCAACCCTCTCACTAAAATATTGTAAACGTGGCAGATAATGTTCCTCCCACGATTTACGATCTTTTAATGTATGATCGATTTCAGCTGGTATAGACCCTGCGCCATCTTTTTCTAAAACAACTACTCCATCCCAGTTTAGTACTTTTCTCGCACCATCTCCTAATTCTTCTAAAACCCTTCTTTGAAAAGATGGTTGTAGAAAGTTTTTTCCTCCATAGCTATTACTCCAATTAAAGTCAAAACCTAATTTATTAGAGATCATAGTGTCTATTTCATTTGAATCTTTCCACTCTTTGTCTAATCCTTTTTCAATATGACCTTCTTGCCCCCATTTTGCTATTGTCTCTCTCCAATATCCAAAATGGACAATAGGCATTTTGTCATAATCTTGATATCTTAATATTGCTAAAGCCCTCTCTCGATTGTTCATACGATATCCCCTTTTTAAAATAGTTTATCTTTTATATTACACATATTATACACTAAATTCAGCTGCCATTTTTTTTATATTTTCAAACATAGGCATAGGAGGTCTTTCACCTTTTTGTTCATTTGATTTTTCTATTACAGAAATCATTCTTTTTTCAAAAAACTTCATATTCTCTTTTCTAAATTCTCCACCAAAGCATTCAATTAAAGATGCATGTGTAAGTAATTCCTTTGGTAGCGAATCTTGTAAGTATTTCATATAATTAGCTTTTTCACCACATGAAACAAATATACCTAATTTTTTCTTTAGTAGTTCGCTTTTATGTGTAATAGCAAACGTAGTAATAGACCGCTGTAACTGTCCAATTTTCACTGAACCACCAAAAATCACCTGATTATAATCAGATATATCTATTTCTTTTTGATTATCTGCATCTATAATTGTTGTTTCACCTTTTAGTTGATCTGCTAGTAATTGTGTACAATCTTTTGTATATCCATAACGCGAGGCATAAATAATTATAGTATTCATACTACCCTCCTTACTTAAATGTTACTTTATATGTTTTAATTTCATAGGGCTTAATAACATCAGTAAATGTTGTTCTCTTATGAGAAATTTCTTTTTCAATATTTTCTAATAAATCACAATCATATACTTTGTCAATTTTATCAGCCAAAGTAAATTTAATATTTGTTTTTTTATTGTAAGCTTCATATACTCTAATAATTAAATCTCTATCATATTCACATTTTTTAACTGTTTCAATAACTACATTTTCTTTATCAATAGTGATAAATGAGTAATCTGATGGCAATTTATTTTTTCCTTTTTCCACATAATGACTAATAAGAGGACAGTTCAACTGATATGCTTGATTAATAGTATCAGCTTGCCTAAAAGTATCTTTGTGAGGATAAATTGAATAGGTAAAGAAGTGTTCTTCCCTATCTGCATCTGGATTTGGTGAAGTTGGACTTTTTAGTAATGATAAACTCATTTTCTGATCTTTAATATCATATCCATATTTACAGTCATTTAGTAGCGATACACCATAACCCTCATCAGATAAATCAGCCCATTTATGTGCACATACTTCAAATCGTGCATAGTCCCAACTAGTATTGTGATGCGTAGGTCTCTCAACATTGCCAAATTGTATATCATATGTTGCTTTAGAAGCATTTACATCAATTGGGAAAGTTACCTTAACAAATAGATCATGTTGTTTCCAATCAATATATGTCTTAAAATCAATTCTTTTATTACTTTTATATATATAAATTGTTTGTTCAATTACAGATTGTAAGAATCGACGACGTATTTTTAATCCAGCTCTTATAGGGCCTTGTTCAATAACTTCCACTTTTTCCACGTCATTAATAAGCCATGATTTATCTTTATAATATATATTTACATCCCAGGCATCCCAAGCATATGGTTTATCTTCATAAACTATTAATTGATTACCTACTTGTCCCTTTGGTAATACTTCTCTATTATTAACTTTATCAAAAATAGAAGTCATATTCATGTCATCATTAAAAGTAATTTTAAAGTAATCATTTTCCATAGTTTGTAGATCAACAAACATATCACCTTTTATTACTTTCTCGCTGGATAATTCATAAACTTTATATCCCATAGAAGGTATAGTCGCTTCAAAATAGAAAACATGTCCGTTTTCCCCTTCTTTTAACTGCCCTGGAATTTTCACACCATCATTATCAGTAGCATGGGTGAAATACTCATTAGTTTCAATAGCTACAATATCAGTTCGTTCAAAAGATAGTTGGTTAAAAACAACACAACTTTTCTTTTTACTTGCTGCCAATACAGCAATTTTTTCTATTGAATCGCTAAGCATTTCTTGTCCATTACTAAGGATTTGTTCATATTCAATTTTTGTTACATCATAAACTTCCTTAATAGATGAACCAGGTAGAATATCATGGAATTGATTAAGTAAAATCACTCGCCAATTATCATTTAAACGTTCTTTTGGATATTCTCCTAATCCTAATTGATTAGCCATATAACTAAATAATTCCACATCACGATAAAGTAATTCGCTTTTTCTGTTATCTCGTTTATTTCTAGCCATAGTGGTATATGTTCCACGATGATATTCAAGGTACAGCTCTCCTACCCAACTTGGTAAACGCTTGTTATCTTTAACCTTATTATATAAATTTGTATAATATTCAGATGGCATTTGCATTTCAAATTTAGGTAGTCCCTTAATCCCTTTTTTTAGTACTTTTGCCTGTTCTAGCATTTCTCTTGTAGGGCCACCGCCACCATCACCCCATCCAAAGGATGTATAAGTTTCTTTATTAATATCTTTATTTTTATAGTTTTTCCAAGTGCCCATAATTTGTTCTGCACATAATTCTCCATTATATGTATAACCACCCCACATAAAATCGTTACCAAGATATGATGTTGTAACAAAATGTGTAAAAACTTCAGATCCATCAATCCCTCTCCAGTTAAATGTATCATATGGTAATGTGTTATATTCATTCCAAGAGATTTTAGTGGTCATAAAGTACTTAATTCCTGTTTTTTGTAATATTTGTGGTAATGCTGCTGAATAACCAAATACATCTGGTAACCATAAAATCTCATTATCAACACCAAATTCTTCGCTAAAAAATTGTTTACCAAATAGTATTTGTCTTACAAAAGATTCTCCAGAAGCCAAATTACAGTCAGCTTCAAGCCACATTCCACCTTCAGCTTCCCATCGCCCCTCTTTTATTCGTTGTTTTACTTCATTGTATACTTCTTCATTTTCTTCTTTTAAAAATTGATACAGTTGTGGTTGTGATGACATAAACTTATAATCAGGATACAATTTCATCAATTGTAAAACAGTTGAAAAACTTCTAACAACTTTTTGCCTAGTTTCAACTACAGGCCATAACCAAGCAACATCAATATGTGTATGTCCTATTCCCTTAACAATCACATTATCATGATTAGCAAGTTCATTATCTAACACATCATCTATGTATTGTTGTGTTTTTTTAACTGATTCATAATATAATTCTGAATAGGGTAATCGAAGGTCTAATAGATTAACAGCATTTTCTAAATGCTTTTTTATTTCTATTTTTGTTGTTTCATCTTCTATGAATTTTGATGCATCAAATGGTACTTTTAGATGATAGTATAGTTTTTCTGTTACATCATCTATGGTTTTTAAAAACATATACATTTCCAAGGGGCCTTTTGGCATACCTGGAAATCCTTCTAATGCAATATCATATTCCTCATTTTCAATGGCACTAGTTGAAAGTGTCGCATGAGTATGGTACACATCAATCCCTTGAAAAGCTTTCCCATTAACATAAAGAACAAACTGAGGATTTTTTCTATTATTCCATCCAACATCACTTTGTCTTCTTAGTACATGTCCATCATTATATTGAGTGTCAAACCAAATCATTACATGTTTCCCATGCATGGTCTTAGAAATAGTGACTTTCGCTCTAAAGATACTATAATCTTTTGTTTCTCCCCACTTTTCACCTGGTTTATATTTATGTAACTTTTTATTGTTATAATCTAAGTTATATAATCCTTTTACATCACCTGTCATGATTTTCATGTTAGTTATTTCATAACTTGAAGTGATTAACTTGCTACTTAAATCCTTTAAAATTCGATTAATATGTTTATCTTGAAAATACATAATACCTTCCTCGCTATAAGATACCTTTTAATAATCTGGCTACATTTTTTTCAATTATTTTCAATGTTTTTTTATAAAAAGCTAAGTCACGCCCTTTTGGATCTTCAATAGCCCAATTCTCTTGCTCTATTGCATTAATCATAGGATATGCTTGCTCATCACCTATGGTAATCATTATATCAAAATCTGATGGTACATCATCAACATTTTTAGGATAATAATAATCCATTTTAACCCCTATTTCTGCCATAACCATAACAGCATTTTCATCTATTGAAAATGTTGGTGATAATCCTGCACTAAAACATTTCACTTGTCCTTTAGCTAATTGAACAGTAATAGCTTCAGCCATAAGGCTTCTACACGAATTATTTACACAAATAAATAGAATTTTTTTCATACTTTATCTCCAAATGATCCTCTCTGTTAGTAAATCATTATCAGTATACGCTTGTTTTTTTTCATCTGGGTATCCAAAAGATATCAAACATAATACTTTCTTATGTGAATCTATGGACAATAATTCTTTCACATATTCTTCTGCACTTAATAGCTCATTATGCTCTCTTTTTCTAATTTGAATCCAACATGATCCAATACCTAATTCCTCAGCAACTAATTGCATAATCGTTGCCATTATTGAAGCATCTTCTATCCATACCATGCTTTTATTAGGATCTGCCACTATTACCATCACAAGTGGAGCATTTTTTATAAAAGATGCACCTGTTGGTTTTGCAGTAGACAATAAATTAATTTTTTCTTTATTTTCTGTTACATAAATTTCCCATGGTTTTGAGTTTTTTGATGAAGGAGCATATAAACCTGCTTTCATAATCTGGTTAATTTCCTCAATCTTTAATTTTTCTGGTAAATATTTTCTAATACTACGTCGTTTTTTTAATAACTGTTCCATGAATGTATCCATACCTTTCTCTTTCTTGGTCCATCAAATTCACAAAAATAGATACCTTGCCAAGTCCCTAATAATAGTTTTTGATTTACCACTGGTAAAGTTAGTGTACTCCCCATCAAACTTGCTTTGATGTGAGCTGCAGAATTTCCTTCGAAATGAGCATAATCGCTATCATTATCCACTAATTTACTTAGTTTCATTAGTATATCCTTTTTAACATCTCTATCTGCATTTTCATTAATAGTAATTCCAGCTGTTGTGTGGGGTATAGTTATAAGAACAAAACCATTTTGTAAATTTTGTTTTTTAACGTAATGGCCGATCTCATTGGTTATTTCAATGAAATCAGCTTGTTTAGTAGTAATAATAATTATTTCTTCCAATTTTTTGCACTTGTAAACTTAGTATAGTTACTCACATTAATAGTGGGATGAGCTATTGCCCATTTATATCCCATTTCAGAAGGTAATTTTTCTTCTTCATAGCAATCATCTAACATTTTGTTCATACCCTCAACATATAACAGTGTTTCACCTTTAGTTTCACCCCTTACTACAACATCATTTGGAAATTGAGTAATTGGTATTTCTTCAGTTACCGCATTAATAACCATTAACTGTGGAATGGCTGCATCTATTGGGCAAGGATTTTCATCTTCACCTTTAATTGTTCTAATACATGTAAATATCTTTCTCATTTCATCATCAAATGGATTGCCATAAGCTTTAGTTGTTCCATCATCTTTATGTCCATATAAAATACTATCTTTTGAAAAGTCGAAAGTTACTTTTCCTTTTTCAAATGTAAATTCAAATATAGGATTTAAATTATCCTTTACAGCATGACTTGCTAAAAACAGTAAGTCTACTCCATTTTTTGTTCTTATTTTTCCTGCAAATGTATCATAATTTTCAATATCATTTGCTCTATAAGTTTCTGCTGTTATGGTTTCAGGATAAGCTGCTTGATCTATTGTATCTCCAAGTAAGAATAGCATATTGTGTAAAAAATGAGCAGTTGCATTATTAGCTACACTGTCTAATACCCAATTACCATAGTTATCCATGATTTTTCCAGCCCAACTTGCTCTATTATAGTATCTAACAGTACGTGGCCATTCAACTACAGTTTTTGCACTAATAGCTTTCCCATACATACCATCAAGAATATCTTTTTTAAGTGATAAAATTGGTTCACAAAATGACCATTGAAATCCAACTGCAACAAACTTCTTAGTTTCTTTTGAAACTTTTTCCATTTCTCTAGCATCTTGAATAGTAGCAGCTATTGGTTTTTCACATAACACATTCGAACCATTTCTAAGTGCTGTAACTGTTTGTTCTAAATGTAAGTTGATTGGTGATGAAATAATTACTAAATCAGCACTATCACTTTTATAGAACTCTTCTAGTGAGTCATACTGAGGAATATTATTATCAATAAGTTGTGAAGGAATAGGACTTTTTCTTGATTTTGGATAAATAAATCCCGCTACTTCAAATTGCTCATTTGGTTTGTTTAAAAACATAGCTTCTATAAAGACTTTTGCATATCCACTAACACCAATTATAACTAATTTCATATTATTTGATCCTCTCTAATACATTTTCTTTTGCTCTAATTACTGCACGTAATGGATGCAATTCTTCTTCAAGTGTAATAGGAAATTCTTTTGCATCAATAATTTTATCTAAGAAATATTCAAAATAATCAACATTTTCATGAACTAAATCAAGAGCTCCCATGTCTTTATCATGTAGTACTAGTCTAGTTTTTTCTAATCCATCAACAGCTTCTACAAATCCTTTAGTTCCCCAGATTCTTAAATGTTCATTTCCCCATGGACCAAAAGTACGATGATTAGCATAATTACAAACCATTGAACCAACAGCACCATTTTCTAGAGTCATCATTAAACTTGAAGCCATGGCTAAATCGCCACCTTTTACAGGATTTCCATATGATGTTTCAACTGAATATATTTTATCAATTCTTAATCCGGTAGTGTGTTCTATAAAGCGAGTTGCATGTACTCCAATCCATCTAGTAATTCCACCATCAGTAATGTCATCTTGAGGACGTCTATCATGATATGGATAAGATTTCTGTGCAAAAACTTGAATAATGTCTCCTAGTACTCCTGATTTAACAACATCTTTCATTGTTAAGAATGGTTCTTCAAAACAAGTACCTGCCATTTCGTGAAATTCACGATTGTTTTCTTTTGCAACTCTTATTATTAAATCAAGTGATGCTTCAGATAATGCAGCTGGTTTTTCACTATAAACATGCTTTCCTGCTTTTAATGCCATTATGGCCTGTTTTTCTTGGTCTAATCTAACTGGTGAACAAAGAGAAATAACATCAATATCATCATCATTAATCATTTGTTCAAAAGTATCATAAAACTTAATACTATCAAGGTCATACCCCTTTGGTAATAAGTCTTTATCAATCTTTGCAATAGCATGGCAATAGGCCCGATCATGATTTAATAATTGTTCATGAAGCTGATGACCATTAATTCCATACATTCCTACAGCTATTTTTTTCATAATTTCCTCCTCTTTTAAAGTAACATTATAACAACCATTGAAGTTATTTCAATACATACTTTGATATTTCTTTTGCTAAATTCTCTCCCATCACCATATGCCCATATGCAGATGGATGAAGCATGTCTGCACAAAGTAGTGAAATATCAGGTAAAATACTTCTAGAATCAAGAAGCACCATTAATTCATCACCACTATTATTTATATATTCTCTCATGGCTAAATCGTAGCCATCAATAACTTTATTAACCGTTTTTTTATCTTCAAATGGGATGTGTCTAATAGTCCAAAACACATCAATTGCTATAATCATTTTTCCTGGATGATGTTTTCTTGTTTCATCCATTAAATACTTAAAACGCGTAGTAAACTCCTCTACAGAATAGCGATTACGCATATTCCCACCAATTTCATAAAGGAAAAAATCAACATCACTACAACCAACTATCATATCTGTTACTGCTTTTTCACAAAAACAACTACCAGGCAAAGATTTATTCATTACCTGATATCCTAATCTTCTAGCCGCAATCTGTGGAAATGACAAATAAGATGAATTACCTGAGGTAGCGCCAAAACTAATTGAAGAGCCATACATTAAAAATGTTTTTGATGGTAACTCCTCTTTCTTAGGTGGTCTAATTTGATTATTAGCAACATCAATACCATGAAATATAGCTGTGTATCTTTTTAGAAAAACTATTCTCCATACAGACTTATTATATCTATTATCTTTTCCCATTTCATCAGTTTGATGTAATCGATCATTTACCAATACATAAATACAATTAATTTTTCCATGTGTTAAATCATATGTACCATAATAATAATCACCTTGGTATATATTGATTTTCCCATCCCGCTCCATGGCTGAAAAATATATTCTAAATACTTTTCTAGTAGTAACAAAACGTATTTCACATTCATTTGAATAAGATGCTGCAAAAGGGCCCATTTTAAGCTCACCACAATCAAGTTTTGTAATAGTTTCTGTAGGATATCTTCTAAGAATTTTTCCAGACATTAATGGATTATCACTTAGTTCTTCAACATTATAAAATTCAATGTTTTGATATATCATTTCTTATCTCCTTTAGTTTTTTAATTTCATCTCTATATATAGCAGCTTTTTCAAAATTAAGTATATTAGCAGCTTGTCTCATCTGGTTTTCCATGGTAGTTATTTTCTCGTCTATATTACCAATATCTACATGTATTTTACCATTAGTTTCATCTTTTGTAATTGCCTCTAGAGAATTTCTTATTGCTTTAATAATTGAAGTTGGTATAATACCAAATTGTTTATTATATGCGACTTGCTTTTCTCGTCTTCTATTAGTTTCAGATATGGCTAAGTCCATTGATCTAGTCACCTTATCTGCATACATTATTACTTTACCTTCAACATTTCTAGCAGCTCTACCAATAATTTGAATCAGTGAACGTGCACTTCGTAAGAAACCTTCTCTATCAGCATCTAATATAGCTACTAATCCAACTTCTGGTAAATCAAGACCTTCTCTTAAAAGATTAATACCAATTAATACATCAAATTCACCCATCCTTAATTGTTTGAGTATCTTTGTTCTCTCCATGGTTTCAATGTCTGAATGAAGATATTTAACTCTCACATTTAAACTATCCATGTAATCTGTTAAGTTTTCAGACATTCTCTTTGTCAATGTAGTTACCAGTACTCTATGATTTTTTTCAACTACAGTTCTAATTTCTCCTATTAAGTCATCCACTTGTCCTTCCACAGGGCGAACATCTATTAGTGGATCTACCAGACCTGTTGGTCTAATAATCTGTTCAACTATCTGGCTAGATTTTTCTTTTTCATAGTCAGCAGGAGTAGCAGATACATAAATAACTTGATTTTGTCTTTCTTCGAATTCTTCAAAACATAGTGGTCTATGATCATAAGCCGATGGTAATCTAAAACCAAAGTCAATTAAACTTTTCTTTCTAGACTTATCACCTTTATACATTCCCCTTACCTGTGGAACTGTTACATGTGACTCATCTATAAACATAAGATAATCATCTGGAAAATAATCTAATAAAACTTTTGGTGGTGTACCTTTTTCTCGATTGTTAATATGCCTTGAATAATTTTCAATACCAGAGCAAAACCCCACATTAGTCATCATTTCAAGATCATATCTTGTTCGTTGCTCAATTCGCTCATACTCAAGTGGTTTACCCTGTTCTTTAAAGAATGCTAATTGTTCTTCTAACTCTTCCCCAATAGATATAATAGCTTTATCCATTTTCTTAGAAGAAGTAGCAAAATGGGACGCTGGGAAAACTGCCAGATGTTGCCGTTTTCCTAATATTTCTCCCGTTATAGTATCTATTTGTGTAATTTTTTCAATTTCATCACCAAAAAACTCAATTCTATATCCTGTATTAAACTCAGAGCTTGGGATAATTTCTAAAACATCTCCTCTTACTCTAAATGTCCCTCTTTTAAAATCATATTCATTTCTAGTATATTGAATATCAATTAAATGATGTATAATATCATCTCGTTCTTTTTCCATACCCACTCTTATTGAAACCATTAATTCTTTGTAATCCTTTGGATCCCCTAGCCCATAAATACAAGATACAGATGCTACAATTATGACATCTCGTCTTTCAAAAAGTGCTGCTGTAGCTGAATGACGTAATTGGTCAATTTCTTCATTTAATGAAGAGTCTTTTTCTATATATGTATCAGTTGAAGGTATATATGCTTCAGGTTGATAATAATCAAAATAGCTAACAAAATATTCAACACAGTTATTAGGAAAGAACTCTTTAAACTCACTACAAAGTTGTGCTGCCAATGTTTTATTGTGAGCTAAAACAATAGTTGGTCGTTGTACTTTTTCAATAATATTAGCCATTGTAAAAGTCTTACCAGAACCTGTAACACCTAGTAGTGTTTGATAACGATTACCCTTATTAATTCCTCGCACAAGCTGGTCAATAGCCGTTGGTTGATCACCACAAGGTTTATAATCGGCTTTAAGAATGAATTTTCCTTTTTTCATAGACATAATTATATCATATTTTTATTTTTATTAATGTTATTTTTATTGTATAATAACATTTAGTTTGAAAGGAATTTATTATGTACTTATTTAAAAGTTTTGTTAAATCACTATATGATTTTGACTATTATAAAGAAATATATACCATGAAGAAATGGAAAGGTTTTTTATACCTTACAATTTTATCATTTTTATTAGGTTTAATTATTTATCTTCCCATGGGATTTGCAAATGCACAATCTTATGAACAAGTTTATGAAGTTTTTGCTAACAATTGTCCTGATTTCATCATCGAAGATAACATACTTATAGTTGATGCAACAAGCCCCTATACTATATACGATGAAGAAGATAAAGGCTTTTTAATAATGATTGATGACAGCAATACTATTAATGAAGTTAACTATAACGATTATTTATCAGTAGTATTACTTAAAAGAGATCAGTTATATCTTAGAATGGATACCATTGATATAGCTTATACTTATTCTGAAATTTCTGCATTCATTCCAGAAACTACTATAGATAAAAGTGTTTTAATCACTTATATATCCATATTAAAGTATACAAATATTTTCACTGTAGCACTTTTAATATTCTTTTTTATGTTACTCATTCAATTAGGAGCATTGATTATTGGATTATTTGGTAATTCCATAGCTAGGTTTAGAAAAATTCCTAATCTTAAGTTGCGTGATGGTTATATGGTTGCATGTTTTGCATCTACATTACCACTTCTTATGATAACAATTATTTTATCTCTTGGTATGAATTTTGAATATCTTCAGCTTATTTATGTACTACTAGGGGTACTCTATCATTACAATGGAATGAAACATATTTTCCCTAAAGAAGAGATTGAAGAAAAATTATAGTTTATTAATTTCTCTATTATATACACCAATAGAAATAGTTCCTAATATAATATACGAGATTACTAAGCTAACAAAAATCCCTACCATTCCAAAAGGTTTTGATAAGAAATACGCCAATGGAACATATATTACAAGCATTTGTATAACATTTAGTAACGCTGCTTTAATTGGTTTTCTTATGGCATTTAATGCACCGTTAATAATCAATAAAATACCTTGGAATCCATAAGCCAATGGAACAATCCTTAAATACAACACTACATTTTCAATTACAACTATTTCTTTTGAAAATAGCGAAGCTAATGGTCTAGCAATCAAGAACAAAAGTATATAGGCAGCAATAGAATAGTATATAACAAACTTTTTACTAACTAATATTGCCTCTTTAATTCTATCAATTCTTTTTCCACCAAAATTTTGCCCCACAAAAACAGGAATGGTAGTTACTAAAGCAATAACAATGGCTAGAGAAAAAAATTCAATTCTAGTTCCTATCCCAAAGGCAGCTACATATTCATTCCCAAAATCTGCAATAATTCTAGTAATAACTCCAGCACCTAAAGGAATAATTGCTCTAGCTATAGCATTTGGTAATCCAATAAATAAAATATCTTTCCAAGAAGATAACATTTTCTTTAATTTAATAATTTTTACCACAATAACTTTTTCACGAATAATTAGAACATATAGTGCTACAGAAAAAGTAATAAATCTAGCTATTGCAGTGGCAATGGCTGCCCCTTGTACTCCTAATTCTGGAAATGGTCCAAGTCCAAATATTAATAATGGATCCATGATTATATTTGCAATGGCTGCAATCAACATTACTACACTGGGAGTTTTTGTATCTCCTAGCGCTCTAATGGCATTATTCCCAATCATGGGAATAACAACAAGTGGAACACTTGCATACCATACTCTCATATACTGCACAATATATACCATTACCTGTTCATTGGCTCCTAATGCTGTAAAAAGAGGTTCAATTGTTAATTCTCCAATAATTGCTACAATTACAGCTACAACAATACCTAAGCTAATGCTATCAGTTGAAAGTCTAATAACTTTTTCTCGGTTATTTTCTCCAACTGCTTTAGAAATCACAGCAGCAGCTCCAATTCCTAATCCAAGATAAATACTGTTAATAACTAAAACAACTGGAAATGTAAAAGTTAAAGCAGCTATTTGAATCGTCCCTAACTTACCCACAAAATATGTATCCACTAGATTGAAAATAACCAATGCAAAAATCCCAATAATCATGGGGATAGTTAATTGTTTTAATACATCAGGTATCTGACCTTTTGTTAGATCTTTTTCTTTAGATTTTTGCAATAAAAACTCCCTTTATGAATATTGTATTGTATATAAATCATAATAGTATCCTTTTTTCTTTAATAATTCCTTATGTGTTCCTTGTTCTTTAATACGTCCCTTATGTATAAACAAAATTTCATCAGAATGAACAATAGTTGATAAACGATGGGCAATAGTAATTGAAGTACGTCCTTCCATCATTTGCAACATTCCCTCTTGAATCAATAATTCAGTTTTAGTATCAACACTTGATGTAGCCTCATCAAGGAGTAAAATTTTAGGATTATTAACTAGTGCTCGCGCAAATGATAATAGTTGTCGTTGTCCTTCTGAGAATGTGGTTCCTCTATGGTTTACCTCTTCTTTATATGTATCTTCTAGTTGATTAATAAACTTAGAAGCGTTAACAGTTTTTGCAGCTTTTATTACCTGTTCAATAGGGATATCATTATATAGTTTTATATTAGTTTCAATATCACCTTTAAATAAAAATACATCTTGTCTAACTGTTCCTATTTCTTTACGTAGTTCTTGTAAGTCAATATCATTAATTGAAATACCATCAATTAAAATATCTCCTTTCTGATGACGATAAAATCCTAAAATAAGGCTTATTATTGTTGTTTTTCCCGCTCCAGTTGTCCCCACAATAGCAACTTTTTCGCCAGGTGATACAGTAAATGATACATCCTTTAAAATCCAATTTTCATCATCATAGGCAAACCATACATTTTTAAATTCAATTTTACCTTTAGAATCATATAAACTTTTAGCTGATACAGGTTTTTTTTCAGGTAATGTATTTAATAGAACTTCAATTCTCTCACTTGAAACTAATGAAGCCTGAGTAGTATTATACATTTCTGTTAAACTCATAATAGGGTGGAAAAATTTTCTAGAGTAATTAATAAACATATAAACAACTCCAATACTAATTGTTGATGTTAATACATCTTTCCCACCTACCCACATAATTAGTGCTAAAGCAATGGCTGATACCACTTCCATAAATGGTCTAAATATACCCCATAATTTAATTCTACTTTTATTTTCATTCATATATTGTAGATTTATTTTATCAAATTCACTTTGCTTTACTTTTTGCATATTAAATAGTTGTACTATCTTCATACCCGAAATATGTTCAGACAAGAAAATATTTATAGCAGATAATCGTGCTCTGATTGATGTGTGAATTTTCCTAGCTTTTTTCCTAAACAAAATGGCAGCAAATGCCATAAGCGGAACTACTGACAATACAACAAGTGTCATTTTCACATCTAGTAAGAACATTGTAATAATTACACCAATCATCATAAAGATATCTCTGAAAAAATTCACTAGTACATTAACATACATTTCATTAATTGAATTTGTATCATTACATATTCTAGTTACAACACTACCAACTGGTGTTTTATCAAAATATCTAAATGGTAATGACATAACATGAGCAAAAACCTTACTTCGTAGAGCTTTAATAATTTTAGCTGATGTTACATTTAATATAATGGTATTAAAATATGAGATAACAAACTGTAAAAAAGCCACTGATATAAATATGATTCCTAAAGACATTATATGATCTTTATAATCCGAAACTGTTTCAGGATTACTAATAGCTTTCGATATATCATCTATGGCTAAACCTAACAGATAAGGTCGTATTAGCTCTGTTACCGTAATCATTGTTACTAATAATAAAGCTAATAAAAACCATGGCCAATATGGAATTGCATGTTTTAGAAGATTCTTTAAAGAATCTTTGCCAATTTTTTGTTTTTCATCTAAAGAGATACTTCTGCCAGCACTACTTCCTGCTCTAAAGCCTTTATTCATTCCAGTCATGATGCAGCCCCTCCCTCTAGTTCATCCATTAATTGAAGTCGATGCATTTTATTATATTCTCCATTAAGAGATATTAACTCATCATGAGTCCCTGATTCAATAATTTTTCCATCACCTAATACAATAATTAAATCTGAGTCTTTTATTGTTGAAATCCGATGTGCTATAACAATACATGTTCGTCCTTCACGTTCATCACGTAAATTTGCTAATATTTCCTTTTCTGTTTCTACATCAACTGCAGATAAGCAATCGTCAAATATCATAATTGGTTTGTTTTGAATTAGCGCTCTAGCAATACACAATCGTTGCTTTTGCCCACCTGATAAATTAACACCTTTTTCTCCTAACAATGTATCAAATTTATCAGGAAATTCCATAACATCCTCATAGACATTGCTTTTTTTCACAGCATCAGCAATTTCATCTTTAGAACGCTGTTTTAAGGAAAAGTTAACATTATATGATATGGTATCAGAAAATAAGAAATTATCTTGTGGAACATAACCAATATTGTCTCTTAAGTAATGAAGTGGTAAGTCTCTAATGTCATAACCATCAATTGTGATTTGCCCTTGATTTTCTTCATAGTCAAACACTCTAGTTAGCAAATTAACTAATGTTGTTTTACCACTTCCTACTTCACCAATAACACCTAAAGTGTATCCATGTTTTAAATTAATAGAAATATTATCAAGTGCTTTTATCTTTTTTTCTCCATATACAAATGATAAATTATTAAAAACAATATCACCACGTAATTTATCTGGTAGTTTATCTTCTTTTATTGGTTTATTATATTTTCCATCATAGATATCTGTCTGTTGATAAAGTAATTCACTGATTCGACTAACAGAAACCTTTCCTCTCTGAAGAAAATTAATAATCATTCCAACAAAAGTAATAGGTCGAACTAACATTCCTAAAAAGCCATTTACAACAATAAATTCTCCTAAAGAAATTTGCCCATCCATGGCAATTAATCCACCAAAAATAAGTAAAATAAAATATGTGATATTTGATAGTAATGATAATGTAGGATGAAATATTGCTCTAATCTTTGCCAACGCAACATTTGCTTGATAATTTTTTTCATTAAATTTTTCAAAATTAGCAATTTCATATTCTTCTTGTACAAAAGATTTAACTACCCTAATCCCTGCTATTGACTCTTCTGTTTTACCTGTTAAATCTGCAAAAGATTCTTGTACCTTTTTAAATCGCTTATGTATGAATTTACCAAACTGCGAAATTATTATAATTAAAATAGGAAAAGGTATAAAAACTGCTAGTGTTAACGTAACATTTAGATTAATTATTAAATAAGTAGCACTAAACAATAATAATATTATGGTATTTATTATATGCATAATACCCATGCCCATAGCTCTAGTTACAGCATTTAAATCATTTGTGGATAAGGCCATAACCTCACCTGTTGATTTTTTATTATAATAATTCATTGTTAACTCTAACAATTTATTAAACATAGCACTTCGTGTAGCAAAATCCAATACAAAACTTGCGCCAATAACAAACAGTCTGGTTAAAAAATTAGCTAACATTTTTATTAATGCTATTCCAATAAATATACTACATAATAGTAATAACCGTCTAGTTGTTAAATTGTCTAATCCATTTGTAGTATTAACAATCGCATCCACAATTCTACCAGATAAGATTGGTGTCAACATAGTACATAAATCTGCAAAAATTATTGCTATAAACCCATATATATATTTTATATAATTTTTTGATAAAAACTCTTTTAGTAACTTTATGCCCCGCTTTAGGTTCTCATCATACTTACTTGCGTTTCTTTTAGACATATTCCCCCCAAATTTTTTCTTTTAGCACTAGTAAAATAGCGATTGCTTGATCTAATTCTTGTTCTGTTACATTTTTTAGTATCTCACCTAAATGTTGTTGATATTCATCTAGCAATTGTTCTTTAACAGTTATTCCTTTATCAGTTAAATTCAAGTGTATTATGCGTTTGTCATTTAAATCGCGACTTCTAATAACAACATTTTCTTTTTCTAGCGAATCAATTAATGTGGTCATATTACTTTTTTGTACTTGAACAATTTTAGATAATAAACTAATTGGTCTCTTTTTAGTACCATTTAAATGTAAAATTAGGTTAATTTGTGAATGAGAATAATCTTCTGTATTCATTTTTTTAAATATTTCTCTTTTTATTCCTCTAGAATTCTGTCTAAGTAATCGTAAGAAAATCATTTTTTTTTCATCAATCATAAAAACCCCCTTAACTATTTATATAATATAACTATTATAATAGATAACCAAATACTTTGTGTCAATCAGTTCTTTTTATTGTATTATATATTTATGAAAAGAATTGTTTGTATCATTTTATCTATAATTGTTGTAATGGGCAATATTTTATTACCTATTACAACTGTATATGCTAAAGAACCTGTTCCCCACTTTGTTCTTATTTATATGGATCACAATTATGACCAAAATGATTTTATAAAAATGAAAAATAGTGGAATTACTGATTATATCATTGTTAGTTTAAATGACTTTGATCATTCTAAAGACAATTATATTACTAAATTAATTCCTCGTACTTTCTATACTATGCTTAGAATTACACAAGAAGTTCCTGATGCAAATATATGGATTGCTACCCCACATATGACTTCTATGACACACCCTTATTACTTTAGTACAGCATTAGAAAAAGTATATGATTATCTTCTAGAAATAAAAAGAAGTTTTCCTGTCATTTGGGAAAACAACATTAAAGGTGTTTACTTGAATACAGAAGCTGTTATTGGTGAAGTTGATTATCAAAATATCTATGATAATTATTCGTTGTCATTTATGAATGATTTATCTTTTAGGGTTCACGAATACTTGGATAAGCAACTTATGTGGATCCCTTACTATGGTTATGGAGAAAATGCTGCTAATGTAATAAAGAAACTAGGTTTTGTGGCAAATACAACTCCTATTTTTGATATTATACTCATTCAACCACACTATTATTTTGATGGCACTGTTAAGAGAAATTTTGATGCTATTTTTAATAGTATTTTACGACAAGAAATCTGTTATCGCGACTTGGTACCTGTTGTTAAGCGAACATCAAATGCCACTGCAACATTAGGGTTTTTAAATGAAATCAGCTCACATGTTAATAGTGATCCAACTGGAATCTATGCTAGAAGATATCAATTGTATAAATTCTATTTTACTGGTCTTAGAAACTTATATCCTTCAGGTTACTACACTGGAGGTGCTTATGATGTTCAATATGAAAAAATGTATCAATTTTATCTTGGTGGACGAGATATTGAAAAATTAATTGACTATTCTATTTACCAACAAATTAATTATTTATTCTAACAAAATATTTTTTTCTCAAGTTGTTTAATTATACTAATAATATGGTATAATTATTTAGTAAAATAAAAACAAGGGGGACACATAAATGAAAAAAACATTATCAATCATCTTATCATTGATGCTAGTTGTAGCATTATTAGCTGGATGTAATGGTGGAGAAACAACTGAAGATCCTACTGCTACTCCAACTCCAGAACCTACAGTTGAATTTGGTGACAATACTGACTTTAAAGTTGGTATGGTAACTGATGCTGGCACGATTGATGACAAATCATTTAATCAAGGAACATGGGAAGGTATTTTATTAGCCGCAGACGATTTTGGTTTAGATACTAAATATTTAAAACCTGATGGAACAACACAGGCTGAATACCTAACAGAAATTGGAAACCTATTCGATGCAGGATACAAATTCATCGTTACTCCTGGTTTCAAATTTGAAACAACTATTTTTGAAGCACAAACAAAATATCCAGATGCTAAGTTTATCTTATTAGACGGATATCCTCATGTAGGCGACTGGGCTCCAGTTGTAGCTGAAAATACTGTATCAATTTTCTTTGCAGAGCAAGAAGCTGGCTTTTATGCTGGTTTAGCAACTGCTTTACAATTAGAAGATGGCGAAGTTGGATTTATTGGTGGAATGGAAATTCCAGCAGTTCAAAAATTTAACTGGGGATTTCAACAAGGAATCGCTTATGCTAATGACACTTATGGTACTACAATTGTAATGAACGCTGATAACTTTATTTATGAAGGAAGCTTTAGTAACGTTGCAGGCGGACAGCAGTTAGCTGCTGGTATGTTTGACAAAGGCGTTGACGCAATCTTCTGTGCAGCCGGTGGTGTTGGTGTTGGTGCTATTAACGAAGCTAAAACTCGTGCTGAAGGTGGCGAAGATGTTTGGATCGTTGGTGTTGATGTTGACCAATATGCTGATGGTATTTATGATGGAACTAATTCTATTATCTTAACTTCTGCTATGAAAGGTATTGACCAAGCAGCTTATGACATGATCTTAGCTGAAACTTATGGAACATTCCCAGGTGGCGAAATGCTAACATATGATTCTTCAAATAATGGTGTTGGTATTCCTAGTGAAAATCCTAACTTAAGTGATGATGTTGTAACAAAAGTATTAAAAGCTTTTGATGAAGTTGTTGCTGGAACAATTATAGTTGCTTCAGAACAAGGTAGCTTAATTAAATAAGTTAACCAAATTACAATTTGCAAAGGACGGATTCTTCCGTCCTTTGCTTTTTAAAGCAAAATGAGGTATAACATGAAAGATAACTTCGTTGTAGAAATGCTCAACATTCGTAAAGAATTTCCCGGTGTCGTTGCAAATGACAATATAACTATCCAATTAAAGCAAGGAGAAATCCTAGCTTTATTAGGTGAAAACGGTGCCGGAAAATCCACATTAATGAGTATTCTATTTGGCTTGTTTCACCTTGATCAAGGAATAATTAAAGTTAAAGGAAAAGAAGTCAAAATTACAGACCCTAATATTGCCAATAAATTAGGAATTGGTATGGTACATCAACATTTTCAACTAGTTCACAACTTTACTGTTACTGAGAATATTATTCTTGGTATAGAGGGTAGTATTGTTTTAAAAATCAAAGATGCATCCAAGATAATTAAAGATTTATCACTAAAATATGGATTAGATATAAATCCTAATGATAAAATTGAAGATATATCCGTTGGAATGCAACAACGTGTTGAAATATTAAAAATGCTCTATCGAGATGCAGATGTTCTTATATTCGATGAACCCACAGCGGTATTAACCCCTCAAGAAATTCATGAGTTAATGAAAATCATGAAAAATCTTACAAGTGAGGGTAAATCTATTGTTTTAATTACACATAAATTAAGAGAAATTAAAGAAGTAGCCGATCGCTGTACAGTTATTAGACGAGGAAAAGTAATTGGTACAGTTGATGTAAAAGACACATCAGAAGCTAAGATGGCTGAAATGATGGTAGGTCGTGTAGTTACTTTTAAGGTTGATAAGCAAGATGCCAAGCCAGGTAAAGTGATTTTAAAAATTGATAAGCTTTCAGCATTAAATAATCAAAAAACCTTAGGGTTAAAAGAGTTTTCTTTAGAAGTAAGAGCTGGAGAAATTGTTGGATTAGCCGGGGTTGATGGTAACGGACAAACAGAATTAGTAGAAGCGCTTACAGGACTCAGAAAAATTGAATCAGGTAAGATTTTTATAAATGGTAAAAACCTTACAAAATCATCAATTAGAGAACGAAATGAAACTGGTATAGCTCATATTCCAGAAGATAGACACAAGCATGGACTAGTTTTAGAATTTAGCCTTGGTGATAATATGATTTTAAAAGAATACTATCACCCTCCCTATTCAAAATATGGGTTTTTACAATTTGATCAAATAAAAAAACATGCAGATGATGTTATATCTCAATTTGATGTTCGTTCTGGTAGAGGTAATGCCTCAAAGGCTGCGACTCTATCAGGTGGTAATCAACAAAAAGCTATTGTTGGAAGAGAAATCTCATCAAATCCCGATTTATTAATTGCTGTGCAACCTACTAGAGGGCTTGATGTTGGAGCGATTGAATATATTCACAAAAGACTAATTGAACAAAGAGATAGTGGAAAAGCAGTTTTGCTTATTTCTCTTGAACTAGATGAAATACTTGATTTGTCTGATAAAATTGCTGTTATCAATCATGGTGAATTGATTGATTTAGTTAATGCTAATGAGACTAATGAAAATGAAGTAGGCTTAATGATGGCCGGTATAAAGCGAGGTGAAGGTCAATGAAAAAAGAACTAAATGAAGTAACTAAATCACTTATTGCTACATTTTTAGGTTTATTGGCTGGTGCCTTACTAATGTTATCTATTGGAAGTAACCCAATAGAAGGATTCACATACCTATTAAAAGGTGGCACAATGAGTATTGAGCGTATTGGAAATACACTTTCAACCGCTACTACTTTAATCTTAACAGGTTTATCCGTTGCATTTGCATTCAGAACAGGACTGTTTAATATTGGTGTTTCTGGTCAAATGCTTATTGGTGGACTATGTGCTACTATTGTAGGTCTAACACTAGATTTTCCACGACCAATATTATTATTTATAATGTTAATAGTAGCTATTATAGGTGGCGCAATATGGGGTATAATTCCTGGTCTTTTAAAAGCTAAATTCAATGTTCATGAGGTTGTTGCAACAATTATGATGAATTGGATTGCCCTATGGGTTGTATATTATACTGTACAAGCCTTTTTAATTGATGTACAAGAAACACAATCAGCTGACTTACCTGCTGTTGCACAACTAAAAGTTCCTTGGATAACTGAACTATTTCAAGGTTCGTCTCTTAACTTAGGATTAGTAGTTGCCTTATTAGCTGTTATATTTATAAAAATCATCTTAGATAAAACCACTCTTGGTTTTGAACTAAAAGCAGTTGGATTTAATCGTGATGCTGCCCTTTGTAATGGTATAAAAGTAAGCCGGAACATTATATTATCAATGATGATTGCCGGTGGTTTAGCTGGATTAGCAGGATTAACTTTTTATACAGGATTTGCAGAAAATATGCAAATTGGTATTTTACCTGCACAAGGATTTGACGGTATTGCTGTTGCCTTACTTGGTATTTCAACACCTTATGGTGTACTAATAGCTGCCATATTCTTTGGTATCTTACACACTGGGAAAGGGTTTATGAGTGCAATGACTGATATACCCCCTCAGATTGCCAATACAATTATTGCTATAATAATATATTTCACAGCCACTTCCCTATTAATACAGCGATTGTGGGTAAAAATATTACGTAAGAAAAAAAGTAAAAAAAATGCTAAAGGAGGTGTTGACTAATGTGGGATATTACTAAATTAGTTTTTCCTTATGCTATAGCTTATACTATTCCCCTAATGATTACAGCTTTAGGAGGATTATTCTCTGAGCGAGGTGGGATTATAAATATTGGGTTAGAAGGACTTATGGTGGTAGGCTTTTTTGCTTCTGCTGTAACAATTACTTCTCTACAAATATTCTTACCTGACTTATCAGTATGGATTGGTCTATTAGCTGGAATGATAGCTGGAATGCTCTTTTCCGTGTTACATGCCTTTGCATCCATTAATTTAAATGCTAATCAGGTTATTTCAGGTACAGCAATTAATATGATTGCTGCTGCTATTACTGTATATTTAGCTAGAACATTAACTGGAAGTGGAAATATCACTATTCAAAGTGGATTACCTAGATTTGATATACCATTATTATCAAAAATTCCTTTTCTAGGACCATTATTGTTTTCTAACACATATGCCTCAACATGGCTTGTATTAGGAATATTATTCTTATCATGGTTCGCACTATATAAGACATCCTTTGGCCTTCGATTACGAGCCTGTGGTGAGCATCCCTATGCGGCTGCCTCAGCAGGTATTAACGTATATCGTATGCGCTATATTGCTGTAATGATTTCAGGAGCTTTTGCAGGCCTTGGTGGTGCTGTAATCTTAGTTACCTATTCAGGAGAATTTAATGGTTCAGTAGCTGGTCTTGGTTTCTTAGCCTTGGCTGCATTAATATTTGGTCAATGGAAACCATTTGGCGTCTTAGGAGCTACATTCTTCTTTGGTTCTGCTGTAACCATTGCTAATATTTCACAAGTAATTCCAGAACTTGGAGTAATACCTCCCCTACTACTAAAAATATTCCCATATGTTATTACTCTAGTTGCCTTAATCGTCTTTAGTAAATCATCTCAGGCACCAAAAGCTGAAGGAGAAGTATTTGACTTAGGTAGAAATTAAAAATAAAGGGTCTGGTAATTACAGACCCTTTTTTATGTCATAATATTATTTTTAAAAATATATTAATTTATGATTGATTATAATCAAGTTAATGGTAAAATTAAAGTAATTAGAAACTGATAAATTAAGGAGTTAGAATGAATCAGACTGTAGAAATTATATTTGGGTTATTTGGTGGGTTGGCTATCTTTATTTTTGGTATGACTGAAATGAGTTCAGGACTAAAAAAACTTGCTGTCGATAAGATGAGAAAAATCTTAAAAGTATTAACAGGTAATCCATTTGTTGGTATTATATTTGGAGCACTTGTTACAGCATTAGTTCAAAGTTCATCCGCTACAACAGTTATGGTAATTGGTTTTATTTCTGCTGGTTTAATGACTTTACCACAAGCCATTGCTGTTATTTTAGGTGCTAATATTGGTACAACTGTCACTTCACAATTAGTAGCTTTTAAAATTGGCCATTATGCCTTACCCATTGCTGCTATTGGTTTTGTTTTATACTTTTTCATAAAAAACAAGAAAGTAAAAAACGTTGGCCAAGTCATCTTTTCATTTGGCTTATTGTTTGTTGGATTAAACACAATGAGTGCTGTTATGAAACCATTAGCCTATAGTGATGCCTTTCAAAACATTATATTACAAATGCAATCTATGCCAATTGTAGGACTAATAGTCGGAACTGGTATGACAGCTATTGTTCAAAGTTCATCAGCTTCTATTGCTGTTTTACAGAATTTAGCTTCCACAGCAAACCCTGATGGAACTGCATTAATATCGCTAACTGCAGCATTACCATTTTTATTTGGTAGTAATATAGGAACAACAATTACAGCCATTTTTGCATCTATTGGATCTGGAATTAATGCAAAACGAGCAGCATTAGCCCATTCAGTATTTAACATTGTCGGCTCGCTAGTCTTTATGTTTTTGATACCTGTACTCGCTTATGTGGTGATGAAAATCTCCCCGGCAAATGAGGCCGCAGATGTATCACGGCAAATTGCTAACTCACATACAATTTTCAATATTATTAACACCTTATTATGGCTTCCCTTCATTGGTATCTTAGCCAAATTAGTTAAAGTTGTTTTTCCAGGGGAAGATCGTATTATTGAAAATCACCCCTTATACATTGATGATAAAGTATTAGGT
>JAUUZE010000089.1 GCA_030590175.1 Clostridia bacterium | reverse complement strand
ATTTATTGGATATGACATTTGAAGAATTAATGTATACACAAGCAAAGTATTAAACAAACATAAGCACTTTTAAAAGTAGTGCTTATGTTGTTGGAAATTCAGGACATTTTCATATGTGGTTGACACAATAATTCATAATTATTTTTTGAAAATAGACATATATATATCAAATTTGGTATAGTATAGATTATGATGACACAAACATTACAAATTATTTACTTAAAAGATACAAATTATGAAGATGTCCTAATATTACAACGTAAATTACGAGACCAACGAATTGCTGGAGAAATTAGTGATTGTTTACTTTTAGTTTCTCATAAACCTGTTTTTACACTTGGTAAAAGAGGGAAATATGACAATTTACTAGTACCTATCGAGCAATTAAAAAAAGCTCACATTCCTATATATGAGGTAGAGCGTGGTGGCGACATAACTTACCATGGACCTGGTCAACTTGTCATCTACCCCATCATCGACTTAAAAAACTATAAACGTGATTTGCGAGGATTTGTTGATAAACTTCAAAATGCTGTCATTACCTTACTAACTGAGAACTATAATATATCTGCTCACAAAGAAGACGGTAAACACACAGGTGTGTGGGTAGAGAAAAAAAAGATAGCAGCCATTGGACTATCTCTTAGAAAATGGGTAACAATGCATGGTATGGCTTTTAATATAAATACAGATTTAAACTATTTTGACATGATAGTGCCTTGTGGTTTAGTTGATAGAGGTGTTACATCCATAAAGCAATTAACAGGAAGCGAAGTTGATTTTAATACTATTTTAAAAACGTTTGCTAAAAACTTCTGTCTTCAACTTGATTGTCATGGAAAATTTATTGATTTGGAGAATATTAAATGAAAAGAAAACCTGATTGGTTAAAAATAAAAATCGCATCTGGAGATCACAGTAAAAAAGTGCGTGATATCTTAAAAAAATATCATTTAAATACTGTTTGTGATGAAGCATTATGTCCTAATCGAGGGAAATGCTTTGAATCACTAACTGCTACTTTTATGATTTTAGGAAAAAATTGCACAAGAAATTGTACTTTTTGTAATGTTACAAAAGGAATCCCAGAAACAGTTGATAACGACGAACCTGCTAATGTAGCCTTAGCTACAAAAGCACTTGGATTAAAATATGTAGTAATTACCTCAGTTACAAGAGATGACTTGCCTGATTATGGCAGTAATCAATTTGCTAAAGTTATAAGAGAAATTAGAGCAATTTGCCCCGATACAAAAATTGAAGTTCTTATTCCTGACTTTAAAGGAGATAAGAACGCATTACAAAATGTGATGAATGAAAATCCTGAGGTTATAAGCCATAATGTGGAAACAATCTCATCCCTATATAAAACTGTGAGACCAATGGCAGATTATCAACAATCTCTTAAGGTATTATCAAATATAAAAGAAAACAATCAAAGTATATATAGTAAATCAGGGTTAATGGTTGGTTTAGGTGAAACGCCAGATGAAATATTAGCTGTATTTGAAGACTTACGAAAAGTTGATTGTGACTTTTTAACAATCGGACAATATCTAGCACCAAGTAAAGCTCATATTACTGTCAAAGAGTATATAACACCAGAACAATTTATCTGGTACAAAGAAAAAGCTTATGAAGCTGGATTTGCCTATGTTGCTTCTGCTCCACTAGTGAGAAGTTCATACATGGCTCATGAAGCTCTTAATAATATTAGGAGGAAATAATGACTAATAAAAAAAGAAAACCAAGTGGATGTCTTGTCACTTTCTTAGTGGTACTCATCATATTACTAGTTACTGTAATATTCTTTTTGCTATTCCCAAAATTATTTATTAACTTCAGTGGCAAAGAATTATTAGATACTGTTGAAATTAATAAAATACATGAATTAACTGAGAAGATTCCCAGTGAAGGTAATTTTTTCATATCTGCTCACTATACAGATAGCGAATTAACCAAATTAGTAAAAGACCAGTTAAAAGAAGATTACCCTATCGAAGATGTTGCAGTATCATTTAATAATAATCAGACTATTGATCTAGCCATATTAACCAGCGATTTTCAACTATTATTTGATAGTCAAAGTATTCCATTATTTTTATTAGGTATGGTTAATCATAAAAATATTTATACCAATCTTTCCATTATTCATGTAGCTGGCAATGATATTGAAGTCATCCTTAACGAAGCTTTTGTAGAGGAGCTATCAATTCCATCTGGCTTATTTGATAAGATAATGAAAGAGGTATCTGACAAACTTGAAAGTACTCTTAATCAAGTGGACAACTTTTCTCTTACTTCAATAAATATTGATGAACATCTTCTTAAAATTGATGGAGTAATAAAAAATCATTAATAATATTTGACAATAATATACAACCTATGTATAATTCTGAGTAGATAAAAAAAATGAAAGGAGGTCAATGAAATGAATAGAACTAGATATTTTGGATCAGTAATCAGCTTGAATAGGCCTCCGGTTTTTATTGCATAATTAACAACATTCGTTAATTGTAGCCGCAGGTTTGTTAAATGCCTGTGGCTTTTTTATTGTCGTATTAGGGAGCTTCTAGGCACTGCACTTATTGTAATATAGGAGAGGTTTAGATGGAACGCAAGAAAATTAAATTACTACTGTCTTTTATAAAAGGCAACAAAAAAAACTATATAATGGCTATTTTGTTTATGATTTTAGCAACTATGACTTCGCTAATCAACCCATTGATTATTAAGTTAGCGGTGGATTCTGTTATTGACAAACAACCTGTCTCCTTAACTGGTGTCTTTTTAGTTATGTTCAACAATGTTGGTGGACGTGATGTATTAATAAGTAATCTGTGGATTTTAGGTTGTATATTAATTTTAATCTCAGTTATTAACGGAATATTTAACTTTTTATCAAAAAAACATATAGCTATTGTTTCTGAACGAACTGCTAAGAATATGAGAAATAGATTATATGATCATATTCAGTATTTATCATATAGTTATCATGTAAAAGTAGATACAGGAGATTTGATTCAACGATGTACTTCAGACTTAGATAAAATCAGAACCTTTATCTCACAACAATTAATGGAAATTATTAGAGCCCTAACTTTAATTAGCACAGCTTTAGCAATTATGTTGTCACTAAATGTTAACTTATCTATTGTGTCCTTTGTTGTGACACCAATTATTGTTATTATAGCTTTTAAGTTTTTTAAATATATAAAAGCAAGATTTAAAGAGACAGATGAAGCAGAAAGCAAAATGACCACTGTATTACAGGAAAATTTAAATAGTATGCGGATTGTTAGAGCTTTTGCAAAACAAGATTATGAAATAGATAAATTTGCTAAAGCTTCTAAAAAGTTTAAAGAAACAGACTTTGTAGTATCAAAACTAATGGCATGGTACTGGGGAGCAACTGATTTGATTTGTGATATACAATTAGGTGCCATCTTAATCCTAGGAACCTTCTGGGCAGCTAAGGGGTTATTAACCATTGGTACATTACTGGCCTTTATGGCTTATTCCCACAATATGATTTGGCCTATTAGAAATTTAGGTCGTGTGTTAGCAGATATGGGAAAAGCCAGTGTCTCTCTTAATCGTATTAGTGAAATATTTGATGAAATAGGAGAAGATATTGATTTAGAATCTGGATTAACTCCAGAAATAAAAGGTGAAATTTCCTTTGACCATGTATCTTTTGAATATGAAAAAGATAAACCTGTTTTAAATGATGTAACCTTTCATATTAAAAAAGGACAAACCATAGCCATCTTAGGTGGAACCGGTGCTGGAAAAACTACTTTAGTCAACCTACTTGTTAGATTGTTTGATGTGAAATCAGGTACTATTACCATAGATGGGATAAACGTTAAAGATATAAATCGTAAATGGTTACGTAAAAAAATAGGTATTGTCCTACAAGAGCCTTTTCTATTTTCTAGAACAATAAAGGAAAACATTGCTTTTTCAAATTATTATGCTACTGAAGAGCAAATTGAAAGTGCCTGTAGGGTAGCCTCTATTTATAACGTTATTCGTCACTTTGACAAAGGATTTGACACTATGGTTGGAGAAAAAGGTGTAACGCTATCAGGTGGACAAAAACAACGTGTAGCCATTGCAAGAACCCTTCTTAACGATCACAGTATATTAATATTTGATGATTCGTTAAGTGCTGTTGATGTTGAAACAGATGCCTATATTCGTGATCAGTTAAAGAAAAATTTAAAAGGTACTACAACTATAATTATTTCTCACAGGATAAGCACTCTAAAGCAAGCTGATAAGATTTTAGTCGTAGAAAAAGGAATGATTACACAGCAAGGCACTCATCGCGAATTAATAAGAGAACAAGGATTATACAAAGAAGTATTTGACATACAAAGCTCACTACAAAGTGATACCACCAAAGGAGGTGAAAACAATGAATGAAGAAAATCAAGAATATAACAAAAGTTTCGATAAGGAAATGTGGAAAAAAGTTATAAAATATATTTTTAGACACGTAAAAGTCTTAACACTACTTATTAGTTCACTGGTAATATTATCAGGGCTAGAATCAATTACTCCATTATTAACTCGTTATGCCATTGACAATTATATTGAATCTGGTTCAACTGCTAACATGGGATGGTTTATCGCTGTCTATTTTTTAATAATATTAATAAAAGCCTCTTCCATATTTGCTTTGATTTACTTGGCTGAAAAACTATTTTTAGAAGTATCTCATAGTATTAGAATGGATGCTTTTGAAAAATTACAGAAGCTTTCATTTACCTACTATGACAATAATACTGTGGGGAGCTTAATTGCTAGAGTCACCTCAGACACTTGGAGATTAACAGGTATTATCTCTTGGGGTTTAGTTGATTTATTTTGGGGACTATTTACTATTTTAACAGTAACGATTTTAATGTTCATGTTAAATGTAAAAATCACTTTAGCTGTTTTAGGTGTTATCCCCCTATTGTTATTAATCTCTGTTTATTTTCAGAAAAAAATTCTAAAATCAACTAGGGAGTCTAGAAAATATAATTCAGCTATTACAGCCTCCTTTAATGAAGGTATTCAAGGAGCAACAACAACTAAAACTTTGGTTAGAGAAAAGAAAAATTTAGAGGAATTTGACATAAAAACAGAGAAATTTAAATCAGCTGCTATTAAGATAGCTGTATTATCTGCATTATTTTTCCCCATTGTTTCAGCTCTTGGAATACTAGGTACATCGTTGGCATTGTGGACAGGTGGGGTTATGGTGTTTGGTGGTATTGTTACCATAGGAACACTATCAGCTTTTATATCCTATACGCAGTTATTTTTCTTTCCCATAAATGATTTAGCTAGAATATTTGCTAATTTTCAAATGGCACAAGCTGCTGGGGAGCGAATTTTTACTTTACTAGATGCCAACATTGATATCTTTGACCACGATGAAGTACTAAAGCAATATGGTTTAGTTAAAGCTAGTGACACAGTTCCTAGACTACATGGAAACATTGAGTTTAAAAATGTATCCTTTACTTATACAAAAGGCGAACAAGTTTTAAACAACTTTAATCTAAAAGTAGAAAAGGGACAGTCAATTGCTATTGTTGGCGAAACAGGATCAGGAAAAACAACAATTGTTAATTTAGCCTGTAGATTCTATCAGCCAACAACAGGTGAGATTTTAATTGATGGAATCAATTATCAAGACATTCCATTGATGCATGTACAAGGAAATTTAGGTTATATGTTACAAACACCTCATCTTTTTAGTGGCACTATTAAAGATAATATCACTTATGGTAATTTAGAGGCTACACAAGAAGAAGTAGAACAGGCTGCAAAGTTAGCAGAAGCTCATGACTTTATTATGAACTTTGAAAAAGGATATGGCCATGCTATCTCAAAAGGTGGTGGTGGACTATCAACTGGCCAAAAACAGTTAATATGTATTGCTAGGGCAATTATAGCCAACCCTTCTATCTTCATTTTAGACGAGGCTACGTCATCTGTTGATACACATACAGAAAAAGCTATTCAACTGGCAATTGGTCAGGTTATTAAAGGTAGAACCTCATTTATTATTGCTCATCGTCTATCTACCATTAGACAAGCTGACCGAATACTTGTCCTTGACAAAGGTAATGTAATTGAAGAAGGAACACATAATGAACTAATTGCCCTTGAGGGTCATTACTTTAAGTTATATACCAGTCAATTCTTAGAAGAACAAGAATTAGAAATGCTGAATTAAGTAAGTCAAATAAAAAAGCGATGAATGTGAACTGCCCCCTGTCAAGTAGACAGTAAATTAAAATAAAATTTATGTACAAATAGTGCTTGGTTTCGATATTCTATTGGAGCTAAGCACTTTAATTTTTTCTGATATCTATCTTTGTTGTAAAATTCTATATATTCCGTGATTTTTTCTTTTAGTGCTTCTAATGTTTCGAATTTCTTTTCATGGAACATTTCTGATTTTAAAGTACCAAAGAAGCCTTCCATCGGTCCGTTATCTATACATTTTCCGATTCTTGACATACTGTGAGTCATTTCAGCATTGTTCAACTTGCTTTTAAATACTCTTGATGTGTATTGAAAACCTCTATCACTGTGAAATACTGGCTTTGCCTCAGGATATTTTTCAATTGCTTTCTCAAACATTTTAAACACCAACAGGTTGTTATTCCTGAATGATAGTTCGTATTCAATAATACTGTTATCATATAGATCCATGATTGGGCTTAAATACAATTTTCGCGAATCATTCATAATTGAAAATTCAGTTACGTCTGTCAACCATTTTTCATTTGGATTATCAGCATTAAAATTTCTTCCCAATATATTTTCCGCAATATAATCTGGTTTTATTCTCTTTCGATTGACTTTTTTCTTTCTAATTCTGGATTTAATTCCCATGTATTTCATCAAACGATGAATATATCCTTCTGAATAACTCTTTTGGTTAAGCCTATTGATAAACATAGACATTCTTCTATAACCCAGTATGCCGTCAAAAGTTGCATGATACTCATTAATCAATTGGCAAAGAGTTTCATCCTGTATTTCTTTGTTGGGCTTAATGCGATTCTTGTATTTGTAGTATGAGCTCCTTGGAATCTCTAGTATTTCACATGTCAATGCTACCGAATAACCTTGTTTGTTGAAGAAATCAACCGTTTGATATGTGGCAAGCTGCCTTACTTTCGATAAAGATTTTTCTTCTCGAATTCCTCTTTTTTTTTAAGCACTTTAATTTCAAACTCTCTTCTTTTTCTTAAAGTCTTTTCACGTTCCAATTTCAACCTCAATATTTCTACTTCGCTTAAGGAACTTTCGTCAGTTTCATCTTTGGCTTTGCGCCCACGCTTTTTATATTTAAGAGATTCGCTACCATTGCTCAAATATTTTTGCGTCCATTGGTATATTACCGAATATGGAATCGCAAACTTATCTGCTCCATTTTTGTAATCAAGATTATTCTCAACAACCCACTTTACAATTTCCAATCGTTCTTCAAATGTAGTTTTTCTAGTTAACTTCATAGTATAGACATCTCCTTTTGGATTATAACTATTTAATTCTATACCATTATTATACTTGTTAATCCACACTCTAACTATCGAATTCTCAATATTATGCTGTGCACATAAATCACCTAGGGAAAGTTCACCAGCTAAATATGCTTTTACCATTGATATTTTAAATTCTCTGCTATATGACTTGTTTCTATTTGATATATCAAAAACAATTGGCCCATGAACTGTATATTTTGCATACCATTTATGTAATGTTGAATAACTGCAGCCAATGTTTTTTGCAATGGTTTCGAAACCCATACTACCTTCTTTGTAGCTTTCGCATGCCTTAATTTTCACTTCTTTGCTAAACGTACTATTTCTTCCCATAAAAACACCTCCAAAGCAGATTGTGTAATTTTACTTAATTACTGTGTCTACTTTGGAGGTATCATATCAATGTTCATCGCTTTTTCTTTTTAATAATTTTACTATTATCCAAGTTCCTTAACAATATCTACCATTCGCTCAGAAATAATAATATTCTGTGGACATTTT
>JAUUZE010000186.1 GCA_030590175.1 Clostridia bacterium | reverse complement strand
ATTTATTGGATATGACATTTGAAGAATTAATGTATACACAAGCAAAGTATTAAACAAACATAAGCACTTTTAAAAGTAGTGCTTATGTTGTTGGAAATTCAGGACATTTTCATATGTGGTTGACATATAATTAATAAAAGAAGCACAAGTTATATGAAAATACGGTATAATATTACTAACTAATATTGGGGGAAATAATGGATAGTAAATTTAATACTCCAGCTATAAAACAGCCACTCTTTACAGATTCACCTGAAATCAATAGATTAACAAGTATATTATCTAAGTGGGCAAACTTTGCTATTAAACATTATAATTCGTGGGAAGCTATGCCAGATTGTGGTCATTTTTTTGGTGGTGTTTATAATTATGAAGCAGAAACATCAAATACCCTGGCAGTGCTTACTGTACTTGCTACCATTGGTGTATATGATGAAATAACCATAGGTATTTCAAAAGAACAAGCAATAACTATGGTTAGTAATTCTATTCGCTATCTTTGCTACACTCATCATACCGGTCCTTCTCATCTTAAAAGAGGACTTAGTAAAAACCCAATGACTAGTCAAAAAAAATGGGGATATACTAAAGATAATTTCTTTATGTCTTCACAGACAGGACCATCTGTTTCTATGATTGGTTTATCCGCATTATTAATATGGGACAAATTAAGTGAACAAACTAAATTTCTTGTAGCTAATGTGCTTTGCTTCTATGCTGATGAATATTCAGAGTTACTCCCTGGTACTGGAGTATATAATGATACTCAATGTGAAGAAAATGCTTGGACTTCTGTAGGTATTTCTGCAGCCCTTTATTTATTTCCTAATCATCCTAATCATGAAAAATGGAAGCAAGGATATATAAATTGGTCTCTTAATACAGTAGTTACTGCTAAGGATAAATTAGAAAATGAAAGGGATAAAGTAAGCTTTAAAGTTAGAAATGGTATTTTAGTTGACAAAAATAAGTATGGGTTTTCAAGTGTAACCTTTCATCCTGACTATACCGCTGAAAATCATGGTTATGTTCATCCTGATTATATTGGCGCAGGTATTGGTCTTAGAATATCTTCAGCAATTTTTCCTTTAATCTTAGGAAAAAAAGTATACGAAAGTGTTTTATATAATAATCAACAGTTATATGATCAAGTAATAAAACCTTGGTCAACTATTAATGGTAATTCAATTTCCATTGAAGGACAAGATTGGTATTACCATCGACATGGCATTAAATTTTTACTTCATAGTACCATGGATTTATTCTTTAAAGACCCAATTGCTAAACTAATGAAATTTAATAGTTTGTCTATAATTGAAAAAAGACAAAACAACAATAATAATGGTTGTCTTATTGAAAAAAATGGTAATTCCTTATGGATTAATCCAGGTAAGCAAACTGCTCAAGATATGGAATATGGCTATGCTAGAAGTATTCTCCTTAGCTATATTATGCATTTATACATGACAAGTGATTCTCCTACTATTTCAAATGAAGATGCTTTAGAAAAATTAGCAGGAAATTATGATTATCCATATGGAAATATTAGTGTTTATCGAACTAAAGATAGTTTTTCTAGTTTCTCAACAAGAGGAACTATTATGGGATTATCTTTACCAAAAAATTCAGAGTTTGATATAACTCCAACTTTTCAAAGTTTTACAGGTATCATTAGTTTGCAAAATCAAAAAACTACTGTGGCAGAAGGTTTGATGAATTGGAATAATATAGCTAAAATTGCTAATAAAAAACATCTTGTTTATTATGAAAAAGGGTTTTCATCCACTGTAGAACTTAGTAGAGCAGATAATACTGTGTTACAACACAGCTCTTTTACAGCATTAGATAATGGGAGCTGTGTCTATATAGAATCTCTTCATGGAACAAAAGAAAAAATGCCTCCATTATCTATAAAGACAGGATTAATAGGTGTGGGAAATGAACATATTATAGGACTATCAGAAGCTAAAGGATATAAAAATATTTATTTTAATAGCCATAAAGAAACATTTCTTGGCAACTATCAAGGTGAAAATCTTACCTTATGTGAGAAAAATGTTAATTATGTTAATGTGGACAATAGTATAGGATATTTGTTATACAATTCATCTTCTGTTTGCTATCAAAATATTCATCAATATAATAAATGGAAGGGACTAGAAGATCTATTAACTCTTAATAAGACTGAACAAATTAGTAAAGAGCCTCTTTTTATTGTATCCCTTCCCAATCAAAACAGCGATGAAACTCTACTTACTTATCTAAAAACAATTGTTACTTGTAATAGTTTGAAAACACCAATTATTAGAACAGATGACAAACGTATTTCAGTTAACTTTACAGAGAAAAAAGTAGCTGTTACAGAAATATTTACCATAAAAACACCAATTATAAAACTATTTAATGGAACAACTACTCTTCGTGGTAGCCAAGTTACATGTCATTATGATTTGTCTCCTTTTTCTACAAAAAGCGATACTAGTCTTGCAACTGTTTCTTTTTCTACAAAGTCTAATCGAATGCTTGATTTTACTGTTTATGATAATAATATTTTCATTAGAAACAGTCATAATGAAGAAGTAACCTATAGCATAGTAATAAACCAAAAAACTTTTACAATAAAACATTTACCTAACAAGTTACTACAGTTAAAGTTATAATATTTACAACATAATTAATTTCATACAATTTTCATACAAAATATTGATAATTATCATATATTCTTTTTCTATTATTAATTTATCAAATTAAT
>JAUUZE010000174.1 GCA_030590175.1 Clostridia bacterium | reverse complement strand
TTATTTCTCATTGTGAAGATTTGGATTTAGTAGGAGATGGTAGCATAAATGAAAGTTTTCAATCAACAACTATGGGTTTATTAGGTATTCCAGAAACAGCAGAAGATGTAATGGTATATCGTGATGTACGATTAGCTGAATATAATAAAGTGCCAATTCATATTGCCCATGTTAGCACAAGACAATCAGTTGATGTAATTAGACAAGCTAAAAAAAGAGGAGCAAAGATAACTTGTGAAACTTGTCCTCATTACTTCACTTTAACAGAGAAAGCATGTGATGGATTTAATACATTTGCAAAAATGAATCCACCACTTAGAACTGACGATGATGTTAAAGCTATTAAAGAAGGGTTAGCAGATGGAACTATAGATATTATTGTAACTGACCATGCCCCTCATCATAGTGATGAAAAGATTGTGCCATTTTCACTGGCACCAAATGGGATTATTGGATTTGAAAGCGCTTTTTCCTTATCATACACACACTTAGTTAAAGAGGGAGTTATAACTCTTAATCAATTAGTTTCAAAAATGAGTACTAATCCTGCTAAAATTTTAAAAATTGATGGTGGTACCATTGAAGTTGGAAAAGCGGCTGATTTGACCATTATTGATGTGACAAATAATTATACAATTAACATTAGTGATTTTTATTCAAAAAGTAGTAATTCACCATTTGATGGATATAAAGTATATGGTGAGATAAAACATGTAATTATTGATGGAATAAAGGAGTTATAAATGTTTCAAGATAATCTATACGAAGCAATAAAGAAAAAACAAAATCCAACAGTGTTAGGATTAGATCCAAAAATTGATTATGTTCCAAAATCAATTATTTCAAAAACCAAATCAGATGTTGAAGCAATTGAAATTTTTAATCGTAGTTTAATTGATGGACTAAGCGATTTAATTCCTGCAGTTAAATGTCAGTCAGCATATTATGAACAATTAGGACCAGATGGTGCTTTATTATTACAAAAAACAATGGCTTATGCCAAAGAAAATGGGATGTTGGTTATATTAGATTGTAAGCGAAATGATATTGGCTCTACAGCAGATGCTTATGCTAATGCTTATTTAACAGATGATTTTTATATAGCAGATGCAATTACTGTAAATGGTTATTTAGGATCTGATGGTATAAAACCTTTTCTTAGTGCTTGTAAAGAGTATGGTAAAGGAATATATATACTTGTAAAGACAAGCAATCCATCATCTGGAGAACTTCAAGATCTACGTTTAGAAAGTGGTCAAAGAGTATATGAAAAAATGGCTGAATTAGTAGAAAATTGGGGTAGTGGTTTAATAGGTAAATATGGGTTTTCATCAGTTGGCGCAGTAGTTGGAGCCACCTATCCTGAGCAATTAATAGAACTTAGAAAAACTATGAGCCATACACCATTTTTAGTACCAGGTTATGGTGCACAAGGAGGTAAAGCTAAAGATGTGGCTAAATCTTTTAATAAACAAGGAAATGGTGCAATTATTAATTCATCTAGAGGATTAATGTGTGCATATAAAAAACATCAATTACTACATGAGGAATTTATAAAGGCTGCACGGATTGAAGCTACCCAAATGAAACAAGCACTTAACCAATATATCACCTGGGAGGAACTATAATGAACATGATACTGTTATTAGAAGATGGAAATACATTTAAAGGACAGTCATTTGGCTACGAAAATAAGGTTATTGGTGAAGTTGTCTTTAATACAGGAATGACTGGATATCAAGAGATATTAACAGATCCATCCTATTGTGGACAAATAGTAACCATGACTTATCCACTAATTGGTAATTATGGAATTAATTTAGATGATTATGAATCTAGAAAACCTTTTGTTAATGGGTTAATTGTACGAGAGTATTGTAAAAGACCAAGTAATTTTCGTTGTGAAAAGACTATTGATGAATATTTGAAAAAATATAAAATACCAGGATTATATGGAATTGATACACGGGCATTAACAAAAATCTTACGAGAAAAAGGAACCATGAGAGGGTTGGTTATAAGAGAAGATGAATTTAATAAGAAACAATTACTTGAAGAAATGGCTTCATATACAATAAAAAATCCTGTTCATGAAGTAACAATTAAAGAAAAACAAACTTATGGAACTGGAAAAAGACACATTGCTTTACTTGATTACGGGGTGAAAAGTAATATTATACGAGAATTAGTTAAAAGAGATTGTAAGGTAACTGTTTTTCCATCTACAGCGACTATTAAAGAAATTATAGCTATTTCACCTGATGGTATTATGTTATCGAATGGTCCAGGAGACCCAAAGGATTGTCAATTTGAAATAGATACTATTAAAGATTTAATTGGAGAGTATCCCATATTTGCAATTTGTTTAGGACATCAATTAATGGCTTTAGCTACCAATGGTGATACTACACGGTTAAAGTATGGACATAGAGGGTGTAATCATCCAGTAAAAGATTTGAAAAAAGATCGTACATACATTACTAGTCAAAATCATGGATATACAATTGTTAGTGATTCAATAGATAAGTCATTAATGGAAATTACACATGTTAATATGAATGATCAAACAGTTGAAGGAGTAAAGTTTTTAAATCATCCTATTTTTACTGTTCAATTTCATCCAGAGGCCAGTCCAGGTCCACAAGATACAAGTTATTTATTTGATGAATTCATGACATTAATTGATACACAACAAAAAGGAGAAACACATGCCTAAGAATAATTCTATAAAAAAAGTTCTAGTTATTGGTTCAGGACCTATTATTATTGGACAAGCTGCAGAATTTGACTATGCAGGTACACAAGCTTGTCAAGCATTAAAAGAAGAGGGAATTGAAACAGTTTTGCTTAATTCTAATCCTGCGACTATAATGACTGATAATTTTATTGCAGATCAAGTATACATTGAACCCATGACTGTTGAAGTACTTAAAAAAATTATTACAGTTGAAAAACCTGATAGTATTTTACCAACCCTAGGTGGACAAACAGGATTAAATCTAGCTATGGAAATAGCGGAAACAGGCTTTTTAGAAGAAAATAATGTGCGGCTATTAGGAACAGCTGTAGAAGCTATTAAAATGGCTGAAGATAGACAAGACTTTAAAGATGCTATGTTACGACTTAATCAACCAGTCATTGAAAGTAAAGTGGTTAGAAATATTGAAGATGCACTTTCATTTGCTAAAATAATAGATTATCCAGTTATTGTACGACCTGCATATACTCTAGGTGGTACAGGTGGTGGAATTGCTTATGATGAACAACAATTATACGATATTGGGAGTAATGGATTACGCTATTCTAGAGTAACAGAGGTATTAATTGAGAGATGTATTTCTGGGTGGAAAGAAATAGAATAT
>JAUUZE010000018.1 GCA_030590175.1 Clostridia bacterium | reverse complement strand
TTATACCTGTATGTCCAACCATATCACAATTGGCAAAGTTTAAAATAATAACATCATATTTTCTAGATTCAATTCGCTTAATAACTTCATCTTTTACTTCATAAGCACTCATTTCAGGTTTTATATCAAAAGTTTTTATCTTTGGTGAATCTATTAAGGCTCGATCTTCATTTAAATATGGTTTTTCTACTCCCCCATTAAAAAAGAATGTTACATGAGCATACTTTTGAGTTTCAGCAATTCGTAATTGTTTTAAACCTAAATTGGAAATATATTCACCAAAAGTGTTTTTAAGTTCTTCCTTATAATAAGCAATATGTACATTTTCAAAAGTTTCATCATATGGTGTCATACAAACATAATAATTTTTAAAATATCCTTTTTGTCTAACAAAGCCTGAAAATTTCTCATCTACAAAAGTACGTGTAATTTGTCTAGCACGATCAGGTCTATAATTAAAGAAAATTATTGAATCATTTTTAGAAATTGTTGCTATGGGTTTATTATCCTCAGTAATAACGGTAGGAATAACAAACTCATCAAACACCTTGTTTTCATATGAATCTCTAACAGCTGTTTCAGCCTTTTGTGCTTTTACACCTTGACCCATAACTATTGCATTATAAGCTTTTTCCACACGGTCCCAGATATTATCTCGATCCATTGCATAAAAACGGCCCATTATTGTAGCTATTTTACCAACACCAATGCTTTTTATTTTTTCTTCTAATGCAATAATATATTTTAATGAACTATTAGGCGGAACATCTCGCCCATCAAAGAAACAGTGAACATAAACTTTTGATAAACCATTTTGCTTAGCCATTTCTAATAGTGCATATAAATGCGTATTATGGGAATGAACTCCCCCATCGCTTAGTAGTCCCAATAAATGAAGGGAGCTGTTATTCTCTTTCGCATAATTAATTGCACCTAACAGAGCTTCATTAGTAAATAAGGTTTTATCTTCAATAGCTTTTGTAATTTTTACTAAATCTTGAAATACAACTCTACCAGCGCCAATATTAGTATGTCCAACTTCAGAATTTCCCATTTGTCCTTTAGGCAAGCCCACATCATTTCCACTAGTTCTAAGCTTTGTATTTGGATAAGTTTTTAATAATGAATCCATATTAGGTTTATTTGCTAAATAAATTGCATTACCCTCATGGTTTTCATTAATTCCATAACCATCTAAAATGATTAGCGCTGTTACTTTTTTATTCATTTAAATTTCCTTTTATTTTTCATAATTAACAATAGCTTCAAAATCACTAATTTTCAAACTAGCACCGCCAACTAAACCACCATCAATGTCTGACATGTTAAATAGTTCATAAGCATTTGCTGGTTTAACAGAACCACCATATTGAATACGAATAACTTTTCCTGCTTGTTTGCCATATAATTCAACTACAACATTTCTAATTACAGCACATACCTCATTAGCCTGTTCACTAGTTGCTGTTTTTCCAGTACCAATGGCCCAGATAGGTTCATAAGCAATAATTGTATTTTTTACTTGTTCTTCGGTTAATCCTTTTAATGCAAATTTTACTTGATAACTTACTAAGTCATTTGTTACACCTTTTTCACGTTGGAAAAGTGATTCTCCAACACAAATAATAGGAATAATTCCATGTTTAAATGCAGCATGTGCTTTTTTATTAACACTTTCATCTGTCTCATTAAAATATTGTCTTCTCTCTGAATGTCCAACAAGTACATATTTGATTCCTAAATCACTTAGCATAGATGCGCTAACTTCACCAGTATATGCACCAGATTTTTCATAATGTAAATTTTGAGCAGAAATCTCAATATTGCTACCTTTTGCTGCTTTTAAAGCTTCACATAAGCAAACAGATGGTACTGCACATATTACATCATCATATGTATCTTTAACTTTTTCTTTTAAATCAGTAATAAAATCATAAGTTTCAGTTGGAGTTTTGTTCATTTTCCAGTTACCAGCAATAACCATTTTTTTAGGTACTTTATCTAATAAACAATCAATCCCTGGTAATGTTTTCCCTTCAAGAAACTCTAATGCTGCTCCTCCACCAGTTGAAATGTGAGTTACTTTATCTGCATAACCTAATATTTCTATAGCTGCAGCTGAATCTCCGCCACCAATAATTGAAATAGCGTCAGCTTCTGAAACCGCTTTTGCGATTTCACTAGTTCCTTTAGCAAAATTAGGAAATTCAAATACACCCATTGGTCCATTCCATATGATTGTTTTAGCTTTTTTAATTTCATTAGAATATTTTTCAATTGTTAATGATCCAATATCTACACCCATCCATTTATCAGGCATTGCATCTGATGGTACATATTTAAATTCAGTATCGTTCTTAAATTCTTTAGCAACAATACTGCCAATTGGTAACATTATTTCAATATTTTTTGCTTCTGCTTTAGCCATTAATTCTTTAGCCAATTCAATTTTATCTTCTTCACATAAAGAAGCTCCGATTTTATATCCTTTAGCTTTTAAGAAAGTATAAGCCATTCCCCCACCAATAATAAGTGAATCTACTTTATCTAATAAATTTTCAATAACACCAATTTTATCAGAAACTTTTGCGCCTCCTAAAATAGCGACAAATGGTCTAGTAGGTTTTTTTAAGGCTTTTCCCATAATTTCAATTTCATTTTTAATTAAGAAACCACATACAGCTGGTAAGTAATCTGCAATTCCAGCAGTTGATGCGTGAGCTCTATGAGAGGTACCAAAAGCATCATTTACATATATATCAGCCATATTAGCTAGTTCTTTTGCAAAAGCTTTATCATTTTTCTTTTCTTCTTTATGGAAACGTACATTTTCAAGTAAAAGTACTTCTCCTTCTTTTAAAGAAGCAGCTTTTTCTTTTGCATCTTCTCCAATTACATCGCTTGCCATAATTACTGGTTGTTCTAATAATTCGCTTAATCGCTTTGCAACAGGCTGTAAACTAAACTTTGCCTCAAACCCATCTTTTGGTCTACCTAAATGTGAAACTAATATTACTTTACACTGGTTATCTATCAAATACTTAATAGTTGGTAGTGCTCCTTTTATTCTCTTGTCATCAGTAATTCCACCGTCACTGTTAAGTGGTACATTAAAATCTACCCTAACAATCACTTTTTTATTAGATAGATCAATATCTTCTATTGTTTTTTTGCTTAAGATACTCATTTTAGATTTATTCCCCCGTTCTTTTTTATATAAAAGTATAAAGGCCCAGGAATTTTCCCGAGCCTTTTTATTATATTATTGTCTTATTTTGCATCAACAGTTGCCATATATGAAATTAAATCAATAACTTTACTTGAATAACCCCACTCGTTATCATACCAAGAAATAACTTTTACAAAATGATCTGTTAAAGATAATCCTGCTTTTGCATCAAAGATTGATGTTCTTGAATCATGAATGAAATCACTTGAAACAACATCTTCTTCAGTATAACCTAAGATACCTTTAAGTTCGTTTTCACTTGCTTTTTTCATAGCAGCTTTAATATCTTCATATGTAGCAGCTTTTTCTAGATTACAAACTAAATCAACAACTGATGAATCAGGTGTTGGTATTCTAAATGCCATTCCTGTCAATTTACCGTTTAATTCTGGTAATACAACACCAACTGCAATAGCTGCACCTGTTGTTGATGGAATAATATTTTGTGCACAAGCTCTTCCCATTCTCCAGTTTTTAGAAGATGGTCCATCAACAGTTTTCTGTGTTGATGTGTATGAGTGAATTGTGGTCATTAATCCTTCTTTGATTCCAAAATTATCATTTAAAACTTTAGCAATTGGTGCTAAACAGTTTGTAGTACAAGATGCATTAGATACTATATCCATATCAGTTGTATAAGTATCATTATTAACACCCATAACAAACATTGGAGTTACTTTGTCTTTAGCAGGGGCACTAATGATAACTTTTTTAGCTCCACCTTTTAAATGAGCAGAAGCTTTTTCAGTGGTTAAGAAAACACCAGTTGCTTCAACAATATAATCAGCACCACATTCTGACCAAGGAATTTCTGCTGGGTTCATTTTTGCATATACAGCAATTTCTTCACCATTAACAATTAATTTATCTTCTTTATAATCTACTTCTCCATCAAATCTGCCATGTACAGTATCGTATTTTACCATATAAGCCATATAGTCAGTTGTCATGAAAGGATCATTAACTCCAACTACTGTTACATTAGGATTTTCAGAAGCTGCCCTAAAAACTAATCTTCCAATTCTACCAAAACCATTAATACCAACTTTTACAGTCATTTTATATATCCTCCTAAGATATTTATTTTCTTTTAATCACAAGTATTTTACATTACAAACAAGTAATTTTCAATCATTAATTAACTTTTTTTTAAACACGGTCTCTCACTTTATTTTATCCAATTTCTATGGCAGTGAAACAATATTCTTAAGTAAATAAGCTGTTTTATATAAATCATCAATTTTTATTCTTTCATTAACGCTATGTACTTTTTCCATACCTGTACTTATATTAAGAGCTTTAATACCTTTTGTACATACAATATTAGTATCACTACCTCCACCACCATGCTCTGTTGTGAATGGCATTTTTGCAACTTCACATGCTTTTTTAAACTTCAATAAAACAGCTGCATCTTCTTCAATTAGAAATGATGAATATTCCCTAATCATTTCTATTTCAATTGTTGCTTCATTTTCTTTTGCAGTTTCTTTGAAAATTTTAATTATTGTTTCATATGTATTTTTTAATTTATTTTCATCTCGACTTCTCACTTCTCCTTCAATGAAAACACTTTCACAAACAATATTTCTAGCTAATCCACCTTTTATTATTCCTATATTACAAGTGGTTTCTTCATCTATTCGTCCAATAGTCATTTTTGCTATGGCTTTAGATGCCACAACTATGGCATTAATTCCATTTTCTGGTTCCATTCCAGCGTGTGCAGCTTTCCCTGTAATAGTTATATTAAAAGTAATATGAGAAGGAGCTGATATACTTGCAGTTCCAATTTCTCCACCGCTATCTAATACATAAGCATAGTCCACATCAATTTTAGATAAATCTAATTCTTTTGCTCCTAATAAACCAATCTCTTCTGATACAGTAAAAACTAAATATATATCTCCAGCATTAATTTCATTATTAGCTCGTGAAGTAGCAATTTCTAGCATAACAGCTACACCTGATAAATCATCAGATCCTAAAATGGTGGTTTTATCACTTTCTATATATACCTCACCAATAATTGGTTTTATTCCCTCACAAGGTAAAACACAGTCCATATGTGCCATTAACATAATTTTATCTAGTGAAGGATCTCCATTTATTTTACATATAATATTACCTGTATTACCATCTATGGCTTTTCCAGCTTCATCCTCATATATTTCATAACCTAAATTACTTAATTTTTTAATAACATAGTCTGCTACCTTACGTTCATTTTTACTAGGTGCAGCTAATTTAACTAATTGTATAAATTCATTAATAATTCTCTTATCCATTTGGAAATTCTCCTTCTTTTAGTAAATTTGCAAACTGCTGTTGTCGCAGCGCTTCATATAATATAATATTTACAGAATTTGATAAATTCAAACTCCTTATTTCGTTAGCCATTGGGATTCTAATACATCTATCATAGTTTTCTTTTAATAATTTTTCATCTAATCCTTTTGTTTCTTTACCAAAAAGTATATATGAATCTTTTTGATAATTTACATCACAGTATGTGTGTTTTGATTTTGTAGAAGCAAAAAATAGTGATTCGCTACCATGAATTTTGAAAAATTCTTCTAAGGAATCATAATAATGAACATCAACATATTTCCAGTAATCAAGTCCAGCACGTTTTAAATATCTATCATCTGTACTAAATCCTAGTGGCCTTACTAAGTGTAATGATGTATTTGTAGCTGCACAAGATCTAGCAATAGTTCCTGTGTTCTGTGGTATTTCCGGTTCAACTAGTACGATATGCATTTATCTTCCTCCTGATAATAATTTTATTAGTAAAGGTTTTTTAGTAATTATTGCAGATTCAGGACACAATTCCTGGCAACAAAAACAGCGTATACAAGCATCATAATCAAAGTTAGGTTTTCCATCAACCATAGTTATACATAATGCAGGGCAATTATCTTTACATATTTCACACCCAATACATTTATTTTTTATAACAACTGGCTTTGATTTTGAGTTATTCATTATTTTACCAAATATCCCTTTCACTTCACCTTTTTTACGTTGGAATGGTACTTTAAAGTCGCTTATTATTACTTCTTCTAAATCACATCCAACAATTTCATAATCTAATGATATGCCTCGTTGTTTTGCATTTTTTAATATATATGACTGTTCTTTATCTATTAATAATATATCGTGAACAACACTATCTAGAGAAAACCCATTAGTTGATGCTACAATTACACCTACTTGTTTAGGATCACCTGCTGATGGTCCTTCTCCCTCCATACCAATAATCCCATCCATTACATTAAGGGTAGGAACTACTACTTGAAAAATATCTATTAAGTCATTTGCAAATTTGTCATAGTCTGAAGAGTTAATATGATATGCTGCTTTCTCAGTTCCTGCAATTGCTCCAAACATATTTTTAATAGCACCTGTAAAAATCATCATTGCATGAGTTTTCATTTTACTAGCATTAATAATTAAATCACAATCAAGTAATGGTTTTAATACAGTTATTTTTCTAGTATTTCTCTCTGTTTTAATAACTTTTGGTATTGTAGATAAATCTGTGTTTAATGGAATATTATACTTTTTAGACATGGCAGTCATTCCACATGCTTTATATGTTGCTTTTAAATATGTTACGAAATATGGTCCACCTGGGCTTTCAACTACTAATGGTGCACCACCACATTCTATAATTTGTCGTCCTATGGCTGCAATAACACTTGGATGTGTTGTTGCATGACCATCTGGAGATTTCGCCATTAGAAGATTAGGTTTTATTGCAACTTTCATACCTTTTTTTACAAATTTATTAAGTCCACCTAATAGGTCAAAACATTCTTTAACTGCTTGATATACTTTTTCATCTTGGTAATCATTGCATTTTGCTATTGCAACTTTACTCATAATATTACCCCTTCAACTATATCATTATATATCAATTGATTTTGTTTGTTAATTGCTTTTTATTAATTTACATCTTTCAGTTAATATCCACGGGATATAAGTAATAAACCAAAAACCGATTACTGCACCTAACAAAGCTATTGTGTACCACGGTTGTCCAATATTTATATTAACATGTTCTGGTATGTAGCTAATATATAAGTAATTAGTATCAAATATAAAGTTTGCTATCATTGCTACAAAAACAATTGAAAAAAGAAGTATAATACATTTTGGTAGATATCTAAAATCCGGTCTAAACCTATCACCTACAATCCACATAAGAGGAACAGAAATAATAAGTATATGAGCTATTGAATAACGTAATAAATGAAAATGTAAAATTGGGTAAGCATTAATATTAGGTGCTATAAATGCTGATATACTAAAAAGACCACATGCATATGAAAATTCTTTTAAATACCTTTTATTTGTAAATATAGCAAAAGCTTCTATAAATAATATAATTCTACTTAACTGTAACGGTAGCGATTTATCTAAAGAATATTCACCAATAAAAACAAACCAAGAACTTCTAGATATTTCACACATAATCATTATAATAGCGATAAAAAATAATAATTTTTTTTTATTCTTTTTATTAAAATTTCTATATAGTAAAACTAAAAAAACAATAGATAAAAAAGAAATAATAGCCCAAAGTATATGTGTGGTTCCAAATAGTGGGAATCCTAAATTAGATGGTAATTTATTTTCATAAGTAAAAAAATATTTAAATGATTCCATATAACATCCTCATTTTAATGAACTATAATATATATTATAGTTCATTTTTAGAGTTTTGTAATTTTACTTAATTATTTTTATATATCAATCCAGTATCTAAGTGTCCTTCTATTTTCTTTATCAATCTCTACTATTATTTCATTTTCTAATACTCCACCATTATTTTCAATAATTTTCACAGATCCAATATTATTAGGACTACAAGTAATTAGCACCTTGTTAAGTCCCATTTTTTTACACTCTATTAAAGCTAATTTTAGCATATGTGTTCCATATCCCTTTTTCCGCTCTGAGGGTTTTATACCATACCCTATATGTCCACCAATCTTTTTTAAGTTTTCAGTTAGTGAATGCCTAATATTAATAGTTCCAACACATTCTTCATTTACTATTAGCCAAAAATTTGTATCAGGAACTCTACCTTGCTTAGGATTTATTTCTCTTTCATTAATTTCAAAAAGATATTTTGAAAAATTCTTTCTAATTTTAGACACATTAATTTTATTATACTTATCCTCATTTTTAAGTTCATTAAGCATATTTATATGGCTTTCTTTGTATTCAATTGAAGGTCTAACTAATAAAATCATATATTCCTTTGTTGTTTATATTATATACTTTTGTTCTCAAAGTTTTGTAGAAATTCAATTTCTCCTTTTAAAGCTAAAAAATTCAATTCATACCAACTTGTTTGTCTTAGCTTATTCTTTTTGTGAGATAGTAATATCTTTAGATAATTTTCTAAAACTCCACAATGATATTGCAATATAAATTCTTTATAACTTATCTTCAATTTAGCTTTCAAGTTATCAAAATATCTATCTAGCATTTTCTTTTCATATTTTGATTCTATCCATTTAACAGTTTTATTATAATCACCTAATAACCTACTAATATCTAAAACATATGGTGAAAAAGACAAATGTTCCCAATCTATAATTTTTATTCCATCTTCTGAAATCAAAATATTTAAGGGAATCATATCTCCATGTATTAGCGTTCGTTTACAAGAATCTAATATGTTTTGTGAATCTATTATTGTCTGTATTTCATTTTTATTTAGTTCACTTGAAAAATCATTTAATAATTTATTATCTATTTTAGACCAAAATTTTATTATCTTTTTTTCTGCATTGTTAATCTTACTACCTAAAAGACTACCATTTAGATTACTTAAATCATCAATCAATTCAAGTAAAATAGATTCGCTATATATGTAGCTTTTTTCTTCTACAAAAGAAGTTATCATCCATGTATTATTATCAATTTTAAGGAATCCGATTATTTTAGGAATAAAATTAAAATTTTTATCATTAAGAAAATTATTTATATGTATTTCTTTTGGATTAGTTACTTTCTTAAGGATTGCTTTTTTTATTCCATTACTAATACAATAGACATCATACTCTCTTTCGTATTCTTCTGAGTAAAACATTTTTATTTCAATATCATCTCCAAATAATTCAATTAAATTCTCATTTAGAATAATGTTTTTATCTATATTACATGTAATTAATTTCATTTTTCTTCCTTCTAATTAAGTTATAGTTATAAATACCATCTATTTAAGACAATAACATATAAAGCTATTCATTTAGGAACATATTTTTAGAAAAAGTTTAATTTATTTCTCTACAGTATTTTTCAACTAAATATTCTTCAAATTGTCCTACACCAGAAAATATTTTTTCACTATTCTTATCTCCACATTTTTGAATAAGTTCTTTTGTAGTAATTTCATTCATAATTCTTAATCCTTTATTATTATTTTCTACATAAGTATTAAGAATACTTTTCCAACTATTGCTTTTTAAATTACCAAGCTTCCACCAAGGTGCTATTCCCATAAAGTTGGGATAAACATCCCAATTTGAAGTAATATAAAACCAAAGGTTATGATTATTTGGCATTACAGTTTTATCATCATTATTAATTATTTTTTTTATTAGTTCTTTTTCAGTTTTTAATGAAGCGATGTTAATAATCTCACTAGGGATTTTCACTAAATCTTTTTTTTCAATTCTAAATTTATTATTATCATAACCTGCTCCAGTAGAATCATAAGGAGCTCCTTTAATATTAAAATTTTCGCCTAACTCTTGTACTCTTTTCTCTACATTTAATACTTTCGTTAATTCTAAAACTCCTCTTAATTCGTTAATCCCCATTTTATTTAAATATACTTGCCAACGAGGAACAATTCCATTTTCCAAAAGAATATTTGTTCCATTAATCAACTCTTGATGAGCTCCTTTTTTGCCATAAAAAAAATCATTCGTTTTTTCTAATCCAAAAACTTTCAGCTGGGCTCTTTTTATACCTCTTTCTCTTATCCATTTTATATAATTTGAATCATTACCTAATCGCCACAAACTAATTAATTCAAATTTACTATCAACCTCAAGAACACAATTGTTTACTTCATCTACTCTATTATATAGTTTTTTATAGTCATCTCCATAATGTGGTTCACGAAATCCTACATCAATATATTCTATTTTAGCATTATAATATTTTTTACTGTTCTGTTCATTTTTTATATTAGAAAAAGTTGATATTACTTCATTTACATTCATTTTATTATGTTTAGGATGGCCAATCCAACAATTCTTGCACATATTGGGGCATCCATATATATCAAATGATAATGATATTTTATTATTAAATATTTTTGCCATATCTGTTTCCATTCAATTACTAATGTTGTTAAACATCTTTTATCTCAACACACTTCATTTATTTTAATTATATTATATGCTTTCTATTAGATTTTTCCTATATTTTAGTAAGATATAACTGATAATTATCATAATAAAAGCAAAAGCTTGATAGTTAAACTGATTTCTTGTTTGTGGGTTATTTATTCCATTAGAATAAACCTCATTACCATTTTCATCATAACTAACTTTTAAGGAAATATCAGTAATATCTATTATTTCTCCATTTGGTCTTGTAACATAAGCTTTACCACTAGCAAATCCAAATCCATTTTCTGTTCCACCTGAATTTACATACCATTGAATTGCAGGTACATCTCCACCTTGAAAACGTACATCTTCATAGATACATTTCAAAGTTTCATAATTACCAGAATCAGCTTTGACAACTCTGTCTGGGAATCGCACTTTATATATCCCATCATACTTCTTAATCGCTAATACACAGAAATCTCCTAATTGTGGATTGTAATGTTCTTCACTGAAAGCAAGATATGTAAAGTTTTTATCTACTAATATACTTTCACCTTCAACACTACCGTTTATTACTTTTAATACTTTTACAACATAATTTTCCTGATATGGACTGATAATCTGTCCAACAATCATAGCATCCTGATCACCTGGGAATAATTCAGGATTTACCATCCTAAAAAGTGGATCTGCTGCAATAGCACTACCTGCAAAACCTATTAGAATCACAACTAATAATATAACAATTCTTTTAATCATATGTATGCCTCCCTAATTCCAATATAATTGTACACCTATGTAATAGGAGATACAATTGTATCTCCTATTACTATGATTATTTACTAGCTAATTGCTCTTTAAACTCAGTTGGTAGCAGGTCTCTTGGTATGTAGCGAGTTATAACATAAAACTCACCTTTAAGCTTTGCATATACCATGTATCCTCCATCACTAATATGATAAATTCCACGAGTTAGGTCATAAAGTTCTTTAATTTTTTCAGAATCATCTATCTTTATGAATCCTTCTGGTAATGTAGATAATGCATCTGATATTCTCATAATACCTGTTTTATAAAAAGGACAAGCTTCAGTGGAGTTTCTTTCTGCTAATGGATCATTATAATTACCAACAATATATAAACTTTCTATTTCTTCTCCTTCTGATTTATAGTATTTTTCAATTACTTCAATAGTATTTATATAAGTTGGATTAACTATAAATGTAACTATTCCAAAAGGGTATATCTGAAAATTAGTTGAAGGTATAATCTCTTTAGGTAAGTCATTATAATGGTCTCTAACAAAATACAAATGATACTTTTCAACTTCATTTGGAAAGTATTTTTCATTAGTAATACTATTTAAAAAATCAATTTTTATGGCTTGTCTAATTTCATTTGCCATTTCTTCACTTTCTCCTATTAAATGTAATGTTTTAGACAATGATTCTTTAATATATATTTTCCCTGTAGCAAGCGGGAATCCTTGAACAATAATTAAAGCGTTTTCACTTTTTGTTGCTATACTATTAAATTCTTCTTCATTAATATCCATAATACTACTAAATAATATATTAAAAGCTTTTGTTTCATCTAATATCAACATTTCTTTAAACAAACCTAGAGTTGCTATCGGATATAAACGCGTTATTCTTTTACCATTTTTAAGATTGTAATATACTAATGTCATATTTCTAATTACAAATTCTTTAGGATTTTCATAATCAAATTTAGGATCTATCCAACCTTGTGAAATAAGTTTTTCATGTAAAGTAATTGCTAATTTAATATCATCTAAATCTTTAAGCATAATAGCTTCATTATTTTCAAACAAGTAAGTATCAATACCACCAGATTGTCCTCCAAATAATGCTGTATCAGGTAATCCTCTATATGATATTTCCATACTCTCGATGCTTTCTAATTCAGGTATATAGTTAGTATATCCTAGTCCTCCTGTGTTAATAATTCCTAAAATTACAAAGAAAACAATTAGATTGATAGGAAATAATATTAACCCTTTTAAATTCCTTTTACTTACTACTCTTAAGGGAAACGCAAAAGAAACATAGATAATTGTTGTAAACAAAATACCTAATAAAGTTGCAGTTTCAACAGACATTGGATAACTTCCTGTACGAGTAAAATACATAAAAGCTGAAAATCCTGCAAACATTGCAGTCGCAATAACTATATTTGCTAATATTTTGCTTGTACCAATAATACCTGTATTTTCAACTCTTCGTTTAATAAAAGTTTTTCTTGCAATAGTAATAATTAAAATAGCTATAAAAAACATTATAATTGGAAGAAATAATAATTCAGCTCTAAATAAGTTTTCCATTGGCATCGATTCTCGATAACTTGAATAATTACTAAAATATTTATTAAAAAATAACAATGGATTTAGTTTTGTATAATGTGTAATCAAGCTCCCATGAAAATCATAATTAAATGAATTATTAATACCATATGTATTTCCCCATAAAAAAGCTGACATAAGTCCATTTAATCCTGATAAAATTAATGTTGGAAAAAGATTTGCTAATATTGAATAAATTACACTTTCAGCTTTTGTATATGTTAAACTGCATATTAACGTGGTAATTGCATAAGCCATTATGGCTGTAACAAACATACCTATGAATAAAAACCCTGCATATGATAACACTAACCCTACAGAAGATGAAAAAACAAGATTTATTAAAACAAGTATTATAAACGGAACTAATACCGAAATAAATGTACTAAGAGTTCCTGCTAGAACACGAGTTTTGTAGAGTGTTGAACGATTAACACCAATACTAAAATAAGTATTTACAGCACTTCTCTTATATAGAAATTTAAATGTTACTATAGCTTGTATTATCCCAATTAAAGCTACTATCAGTATATAAACTACAGAAAATCTCATATCACTAAATTCACATACTTTAGCATCCTTACCTATGTATTGTCTAAGATACATAATTGCAGGAATAGCCATTGCTAATGTTAATGTTATTATTGATAAGACAGTGGTTACTATATTTTGTTTAAGTGCAATTTTAAAATTATGAATTATTACATTTTTTTTAGTTAAAGAGTCCTTTAAAGTCATAATCTTCTACCTCCATTTCTTCAAGTAATACTTCCTCAAGTGATAGTGGTACTTTTTCAACCAAAAGAGGGTTAATTAAAGCTAGTTTTTTATCAAGTATTTCTTCTCTTTCACTTGCAATAAAAGTTGCTATTTTTCCTGAAATTTTTAACTTTCTTAGATTAATTGATGAATAATCTTCTAATTTAGATTTATTTTCTAATATAACTTTACATCTAAACTTATTGTTTCCTATTTCATCAGTAGAATTATCATATATAATTTTTTTATTATTTATTATTCCTATATGGTCACATAAATCCTCTAATTCTCTCAAATTATGTGTAGATACCATAACTGTAGTTTTTGTTTCAGAAATAACTTCTATAAGAAGTTCTCTTACTACTCTACGTATTACTGGATCTAGTCCATCAAATAATTCATCAAGTAATAAATACTTTGGTTTACTTGATAATGCTAATATTATCGCTGTTTGTCTTTGCATACCTTTTGAAAACTTAGCTATACGTTCTTTTTCATCAAGTCTAAATAACTCTGTTAGTCTCTTTCGTATATTATCATTCCACTTAGGATAAAATCCTTTATAGAATTTTGACATATCTAATATATTTGCTTGTGGTAAAAAGTATATTTCATCAGGTACAAAAAACATTGATTTTCTAATTTCTTCATTATCATATACATTTTCACCATCTACCAGTACTTTACCTTTGTTTGCTTTAAACATACCTATCGCGGTTTTTAATAATGTGGTTTTACCAGCACCGTTATAACCTACTAAACCATAAATTGATGATTCTTCAATTTTTAGTGATAAATTCTCAATAGCTGTAAAATCACCATATTTTTTAGTTACATTCTTTATTTCAATCACTTTATTCCCCTCCTTTATTAAAAGTAATAAAAACTTCATTTACTATTTTTTCTATTTGTTCTTTTTTTAATCCGTTTGCCCTAGCTGATTTAATAGATATTTTTAATTCCTTGATAGCACGATTATATATTTCTTTGTTGTCCATAGCATTAACTGCTACAAAAGTTCCTTTTCCTACTATGGAATATATAACTTTATCATTCTCTAACTCAGCATATGCTCTTTTAACTGTATTAAAGTTTAATGATAAATCTCTTGCAAGGCTTCTAATTGAAGGTATTTGATCATGGGGTTTAAGTATACCAAGAACTATAAGTTCCATAATTTGATTTTTAATTTGTATGTATACTGGTACCCTTCCCCTTGAATCAATAACTATCATTAGTAACCCTTTCGTAGTGTGCTATCGTTACTATCACACTTCTAGAATAAAACTTTTTTACACTCTTGTCAATTATTGTTTAAAAATATGTTATTATTTATTTAAGTGAAAGGATAATTATGATATTTACTGGTAGAAAGCGACTTGAATATGCATTAAACTTTAAACAAGCAGATAGAGTTCCAATAGAATTGTACTTACCTGAGAATTTAAAAGATTATCCGAAATCAAAAAGACTAATAAAGTTAATTGATGAGTCTTGTGATACTTTTAAGGGCATTGATATAATTGATAAAGGTTTTTTTGGTGTAAAAGCTAGTTATGAATCTAAACTTATTGGTGATGACGAAACATATACTTTTACAGAAAATAAATATTATACAAAAAATACAGTATTTTCTCAGATTGTACAACGAGATAAATTAAATGTTCAATATTGTCATTATAAAAAGCAATTTTTTTCTAATGTATCTGATTTAAAAAAATTCTCACAATGTGATTTTCCTAATTTAGTTGTTCCTAATAACTATAATGATCTTTTAGAAAATGCTTGTGGTCAAAGACATATGCCTATTATAGGCATTGTTCATCCTTTTGGTATGTTAGCACGCAACTCCCCTCCTGAAAAATTCTATTTATGGCTTTACACTGAACGAGAAACTATTCATAAAATCATGAATAAAATGTATAAACAAATAAATAATTTTATAGAACAATTAAATTCATCTTCTGTTTTTTATTTTTGTTCTCTTGAAATGGCAATTGAACCATGGTTAAGTAGTGAAATGTTTAATGAATATATTTATCAATATGATATTATTATGAACAAAAATATTCATAAATACGGTGGATTAATAAGACATCATGCCCATGGACCTGTTTTTAGCCATCTTAAACATTGGTCAAAAATGGGGATTGATTCATTAGAACCTATGGAAATAGCCCCCTTAGGAGATACAATTCTAAAACAAGCAAAAACTTTAATGGGCGATAAAATGTCTTTTGGAGGAAATATACCTTCACAGTTGTTTGTTAATATATCAAAAGATGAAATAAAAAATTATGTTATAAATGCAGTTGATTCTTGTGCTAAGGGTGGTGGCTTTATTCTAAAGGGTGCTTCAACTGTATGTGGTCTTAACAGTTTTAAAACATATGAACAACTTGATAAAATCATTGAAGCTACAGAATATTTTGTAGAATGTGGTTTAAAATATGGTAAATATTAAGATGTATTCACATTGCTTTTTTAATTCTTATCACGTATTATGTCATTTATGGATATCAAATTTTTAGATAAAAATAAATCTATATATAACATCGTTATTTTTGGAGATTCTATAAGTCGTGGAGTCATTTATGATGAGATAGCTAAAAAATATGTTATTAGTAAACAAAACTATACCTCGATTCTTCAAGAGTACTTAAAAGCAGGGGTTGATAATACTGCACGTTTTGGAAATACAATTATGCGAGGTTTAAAAAAAGTTATTAATATTGTTGATAAAAAAAATCATGATATTGCATTAATTGAATTTGGAGGAAATGATTGTGATTTTAATTGGGATGAAGTTGCTAGCAATCCAAAAGCTCTTCATAAACCAAAAACTGATTTTCATCAATTTGAAGAACAATTACTTTCACTTGTAACATACATTAATAAAAAAGACATGTTTCCTGTGCTATTTAGTCTTCCTCCTTTAGAATGTGAGAGATATTTTAATTGGTTTACTCAAAATGATTCATTAAAAAAAGAAAGTATTTTAGAATTTTTAGGATCTGTAAGTAAAATATACTGGTGGCAAGAACGATATAACTCTTCCATACTAACAATTGCTGCAAAAACTAACACACCAATTATTGATATTCGTTCAGCGTTCTTACGCCAAGATGATTATAGGGATTTTATCTGCCTTGATGGTATTCACCCTAATATTAAAGGACATCAATTAATGGCAGCTACAATTTATGATTATATTCAACGAAAATATTCATTTTTATTAGAAAGTGATAAAGTTTTTACTCCATAAAAAAAACTGACTCCCACAAATTACAAGAATCAGTATAATTTAATATCTTTATTTTTTTATTTACTAAAATATTTATTTAAGTCGAGAATCAGTTTCTCAGGATCAATACCATGTACTGCACTGGCATCTTCAACACTTTCCCCTGAGGCTGACGGGCACCCTACACAATGCAAACCATGTTTATAAAACACCTCTGCACAATTTGGGTCCATTCTAATAATATCAATAATAATCATATCCTTATTTACTTTTTCCATGAGCTCTCCTTCCTACATAACCTTTTTTAACTTATTACCAATAGCATTCAAAAATTCTTCTGTACTAACAATAGTAATATCATTGCCTTCACATAATAAAGCTAGGTCTTTAGTCATTGTACCCTCTTCAATGGTTTCTAAGCATGTTTTATCTAGTATATCTGCAAACTTAATTAGTTCATCTATCTTATCAAGTTGTCCTCTTTTTCTAAGAGCTCCTGTCCATGCAAATATTGTTGCAACTGAGTTTGTTGATGTTTTTTCACCTTTTAAGTGACGATAATAGTGACGTTGTACTGTTCCATGAGCAGCTTCATACTCATAATAGCCCTCAGGTGACACCAATACTGAAGTCATCATAGCAAGCGAGCCAAAGGCATTAGCTACCATATCAGACATAACATCTCCATCATAATTTTTACACGCCCATAAAACTCCACCTTCACCTCTAATAATCCTTGCAACAACATCGTCAATTAAAGTATAGAAAAACTCAATATTTTCTTTCTCAAATAATTCTTTATATTCATTTTCATATATATCTAAAAAGATATCTTTAAAATGATGATCATATATTTTTGAAATAGTATCTTTAGTAGCAAACCATAAATCCATTTTTACATCTAATGCATAATTAAAACATGATTTAGCAAAACTTGATATAGATTTATCAGTATTATGCATTGCCTGTAAAACACCAGGTCCATCAAATTCTTTAACAACAATACTTTCATCTTGTGATTTGCCTTTAAATGATAACGTTGCAATTCCTGCTTCATTTGCTTGCATTTCAACCGCTGAATAAACATCTCCATATGCATGTCTTGCAATAATAATTGGTTTCTTCCAAGTTTTAACAAATGGCGTAATATTATTAACAATAACAGGTTCTCTAAAAACTGTACCATCTAAAATTGCTCTAATTGTTCCATTTGGACTTTTCCACATAGTTGTTAAATTATATTCTTTTACTCTATCAGCATTAGGGGTGATAGTAGCACATTTAACTCCAACACCATATTTCTTTATGGCATTTGCAGCTTTAATGGTTATTTCATCATTTGTTTGTTCTCGTTTTTCCAACCCTAAATCATAGTATTTTGTTTTCAAATCAATATATGGTAATAAAAGTTTTTCTTTAATCATCTCCCAGATGACTCTTGTCATTTCATCCCCATCCATTTCAACCAAAGGTGTTTTCATTATTATTTTCGCCATTTTTTCTCCTTTTATATGTATAAGTTGTTACCTTTAGCATCTATTATAACAATACCTGGGAAATCTTCAACAACAATTTCACGTAATGCTTCAGCTTGTAAATCTTCATAAAGAATAATCTTCTGTGAAATGATTTTTTTTGATATTAGTGCACCTACTCCTCCGGTTACACCAATATAAATTGCTTTGTTAGCTATCATACTATCAATTACGACTTGACTCCTTTTTCCTTTGCCAATCATTACCTTTAATCCTTGTTCTAATAACAGTGGAGTAAACTTGTCCATCCGACTACTTGTAGTAGGACCTATAGCACCAATTATCTCATTTGGTTTAGTAGGGCTTGGGCCTGCATAATAAATAGCTGCATCTTTTACAGATACAGGTAGTTTATGATGTATTTTAAAATATTCATACATTCTCAAATGAGCTTGATCTCTACCAACTAATATTGTACCTGAAATTAGCACTTTATCACCACTTGATAAAGTACTAACATCGCTAAATGGTGATGATAATTTAATCATAAGGTAATTCCTTTATGTCGATAAGAATGACAACATATTGTTATTGCCATTGGAAATCCTGCAATATGTGTTGGATAAGCTTCAATAAAAACATTAAATGCTGTTGTTTTTCCTTTAAATCCTGCAGGACCAAATGGTATTTTATTTACTTCTTCTAATAAATCACTTTCAAGTTGTTGATAGAATTTATTTTCATGAATTGAATTTGCTTTTCGTAAAAGTGCTTTTTTTGACAATACAGCTGCTTTATCCATAGTCCCACCTAGACCAATACCAATAAAAAATGGAGGACATGCATTAGGTCCTGCCATCTTAACAGTTTCAATTAAAAAATCCTTAACAGCTTTTATCCCATCTGTAGGTTTTAGCATTTTTATGGCACTCATGTTTTCACTGCCAAATCCTTTTGGTAACACATCAATTGTTAAAATATCACCTTCAACCATATCATAGTAAATAATTGCAGGTGTATTATCATTGGTGTTTTCTCTAAGTAAAGGATCATTTACTACAGATTTACGTAAATACCCTTTTTTATAACCATTAGCTACACCTTGATTTATTGCTTTAGTTATTGACATTCCTTTTATTTGTACTTGATTACCCATGGTAACAAACACTACAACCATACCTGTATCTTGACATACAGGTATTAATTCTTTCTCACCTAAAGAAGCATTATCCATTAATTGGTCTAATACTTCTATTGCAATATTGTTTGTTTCATTATTTTTAGCTTTTTCATAGGATTTAATAACATCTGCAGGTAATACACAACAAGCTTGTATACATAAATTCTGTACATGTTCAACAATTATAGTTGATTGTATTATTTTCATAGCATTTCCTGATTGATGAAGCTCTGATAAAAAAAAACGAGTCTAACGACTCGCTCTTATCACTTATGGTTGACCATGGCTTTCAGTGCTTTACCAGCTTTAAAAGCGGGTGCTTTTGAAGCAGCTATCTGGATTTTTTCCTTAGTTGCAGGATTTAATCCTATTCTAGCAGCTCTATCCCTAACTTCGAATGTTCCAAAGCCTATTAATGATACTTTCTCTCCATCCACTAATGTGTCTGTAATAACTTGAAATACAGCAGCACATGCAGCATCAGCATCCTTTTTTGAAAGATTTGCTAAATCGGCAACAGCTTTTACTAATTCAGTTTTATTCATTGTTTCCCCTCCTGAAATTTGATATTTTAATTCTATATCAATTACTTGTTAACCGTCAAGGGTTTCGGGCCGAAATATTGATAATATGTGCAATTTATTTTTCCATTAAATATTTTTCTCCTTTTGTTAGCTCTTAAGCCATATACGCCTTCAAAGTTATGATAAGCAGTATAAATATATTTTGACCAAGTCTCAAAATTTTGAAAAGAGCTAGACATATCACGATACAATAAATTAGTTTCTTGTTCTGTTAACATTCGTTCTCCATATGGTGGATTGCAAATAATAATACCATATTCACCACTATTAGAAATATTTTTAACATCACTAACTTTGAAATTAATATATTGATTTACATTAGCTCTCTTTGCATGAAACTTACTCATTTCTATGGCACTTTTATTTATATCTGAGCCATAGATAGTAATACCTTCATAATTATTCTCTAAATCATAAGCTTCTTCATAAGCTTGTTTCCAAATGGTTGAGTCTATAAAAGAAAAATGTTTTGCATCAAAAGATCTATTACCTCCTGGGGCAATATTTTTTGCAATCATTGCAGCTTCAATAGGTATGGTTCCAGATCCACAAAAAGGATCTAATAATATTTTTCCACTTC
>JAUUZE010000106.1 GCA_030590175.1 Clostridia bacterium | reverse complement strand
AGTTATGACAGATTTCAGAATCTTTTAAAATAATATTATTATCTTTGCTACCATTAAATTCCACCAGATTAAAAGATGGTTTATTAAAATGAATCCCATCATCTGAAATAGCTAGACAAGTGACTTCATATTCAACTTTTTTATTTTTAATAACAGTAATTCCTCTATAGTATAAGTAATATTGCTTACCAACAGGTAAAACAGTAACATATCCACTTGTGGAACACTCATATGGTAAATCAAAGGATAATACTCGTTCTTTTCTTTTTGGCTCGTGTAGTTTTAATGAAGTACCTTTTTGATATTCAATCAATGAATTATCCACAAACATGATTGTTTTTGAGACTTTTTTCATAATACATCCTTATTTTTTTGGTGAAACTATTATATCATGTTGTGCTATAATAGACACAGAACAAGGAGAAAAACATGGGTCTAACTTCATTTATTCTAGGAATTGTAAGCTTAATATTAGCTTTTCTTCCAATTACCCATTTTGCAAGTATTCTTCCAGCTATTATTGGACTTATCTTAGGAGTAACTGATTTAGCCTATTCTAGAAAAAAAGAAGACTATAAAAGAGGGTTTGCCATAAGTGGTGTTGTTCTTTGCACCATTGCCTTGGCATTTAGTATTATTTGGACTGTGCTCTTTATTGTTGCTATCACATGAAATCTATAAAAATAATTGCAATTAATTCAAAATTTATTCACAGTAATACAGCTGTTTGGTATTTATATTATTCGTTGTTACATAAAAAAATTTCATCTACCATTGAAACATTAACAATCAATGATCAATATGATTATATGATAAGAAAGGTCATTAGTGATTATCCAGATGTTGTTTGTTTTTCTTGCTATATATGGAATATTGAATATGTGAAAAGGTTAATTGTTGATATTAAAAAAATCAAACCAAATATTACAATTATATTAGGAGGACCTGAAGTTTCCTTTGATTATGAAAAATTACTTATTGATTATCCCATTGATGTGATTATAAGGGGAGAAGGAGAGAATGTAATTAGCAATGTAATTAATGGTGATTACACCTTTGGGTGTGCTTATATAAAAGAAGGTACTATACATGATACTGGATATGCAACACTAGATAACTTAGAAGATATACCATTTATTTATACAAACGAATTCTTTTTAAGTAATACCAATAAAATAATCTATTATGAAGCTTCAAGGGGATGTCCTTATAAATGTGTATATTGTTTATCTTCAACATCAAAAGGCATTAGATACTTATCTATAAATAGAGTATTAAATGAACTTACTTTATTAGCCAATTCAGATGTTAAACAAATAAAGTTTGTAGATCGTACTTTTAATTTAAAAAAAGAACGAACAATAAAAATTTTACAACATATAAAGAGTCTTGATTGTGAATGTAATTTTCATCTTGAGATTTATCCTGCCTCTCTTTCTAAAGAGGTTATTTTAGAACTTGCTAGTATGCCAATGGGACGTGTTCAAATTGAAGCGGGTATTCAATCAACCAATGAACTTACCTTATCTTCTTCAAAGAGGTTTCAAGATAGTCAATTAGCATTAACTAATTCTGCTACTATTATTAATAATGGAAATATTCATGTTCATCTTGATTTAATTGCAGGATTACCTTTTGAAAACTTAAAAACTTTTATAAAATCATTTAATGAAACCATAATAGTTTTTCCTCATATGTTACAGCTTGGTTTTTTAAAAGGATTAAAAGGTACGGCTATTTTTGAATTTGATGGTTATCAATTTATGGAAAAATCACCCTATGAAGTACTAATAACAAAATGGTTATCTATGAAGCAACTTTTAGAAATAAAGGATATTGAAAATATAGTAGATTCTTTTTATAACAGCCAGAAATTTAGACAAACTTTTCTATATTTATTTAAAACAACAGACTCTCCTTATGCTTTGTTTCTAAAAATAGCTACCCATATTAAAGAACAATTTGATGATATTCACAATATTGGTGAAAAGGAAAAGTATCAAATAATGACTACCATATTTAATGAGATACCGCTAATTAAAGAATATTTATTACTAGATTACCTATGTACTCATAAAAGCAAATCAATTCCATCATTTTTTAATTATGAATATCAACTAAAAGAAATAGCATTTACTTATTTTCAAAGCATTGGTAAAAACGCAAAAGTAGAATACAAAAATACGAATATGGCTATTTTAAAATTTGACAAAGAACAAGTATATCTTTTTGATCATCGAATCAAAGATGGCGTAACAAACACTTTTCACTACGAAATAATTGAAATATAGTTCATGGATTAATGACAAATTATGGAATATAATATTCTTCTAGAAAGGATGTTATAATCATGAAAAAAAATGGCTATGTAACTGTTGAAGCATTATTAGTTTTTCCGGTAGTACTTTTATTAATTATAGCTTTTGTTTTTGTCATAATAAAACTGACAGAAAAAGATTTTATTAAAAAAGAAACACCATATATAGAAGATATTTATAAAGTTGATTCACTAATTAGAAAAGCTTCGTTATTTGATGATGTTTTTTAAAGCAAAAGGATCAATTACAATATTTTTATGTATCACTATGCCTATTATTATTATTTTATGTGCAGTACTAGTAGATATTTATTTATTAAAGAGTGGAAAAAATATAGTAACCAATCAGGTTGATATTGCCTGTTACTCAATTTTAGGTGAGTACTCTTCTTATTTGAAAAATCAGTATGACCTTTATGCTTATGAAATTGATGATTATTTACTAAAACCCATGATTATGGAGTTAATAGAAAAGAATCTAGCTGATTTAACTATTTATGATTTAACGATTGAAGAGATATCTATTTCAAAAGAAAATCCATTGATTAGAACAGATATATTGTCTTCACAAATTACAAAAATCATGAGTGATTCAATTTATAAAACAATCATTAACGAAACTTATAATAGATTATCATCAATAACGTCAATAGATGAAACATTGCAGGTGATAAAAGATAAATGGCAATTTGATGAAGTCGTAAAAGAAATAAACGATAATTTGAAATACTTAAAAATGATTGTAGAAGGTGAAGAACAGGAAGTGTTTGTAAATATATTAGGTACAAATAGTGATCTTAATCAAGCACTACAAGAATTTATGAGTATTTATCATAAGATTATAGAAATTAACAACACTATTGCCATATTAGAAAGTCAAGCAGATGAGGGAATCTATAAAGTTGAATTACTTTTACAAGATAAAGGTTATCTTAAAGAGCAATTAGTAACAATATATAAATTATCAATTAATAAAATTTTAAGTGAATTATTAACAATCAATAACCAAGCAATTACCAAGGTGACAGAAATAGTACTTTCAATAGATAAGTTACATCTATTATCTAAAGTTCTAGAAAGAAAAATTGAATCAATTAATCAATGTCCTGATTATTTAAAAGAAATTCTTATCTATGTTAACGACATTCTTTATGATGTAGAAAGTGCTATTGTTATTGAAACATTTGAATTAGTTAGGGGAAAAATCGAAGAAAATGTTATATCACTTACAACTACCATATCTTTAACTGAAAGTTTATATGAAAAAATACTTGATGAACAAATTCTAACAGAAGATGAATATGTTTCCATGGATTTTTTATATCATAGTGATGTTTCTATTGGCGTATACAGTTTATTAGAAGCTGGAAAAGGAGAAGATAAGAGAAGTTTTTTTGAAAAAATTGGAGAACAGGTAATAACAGAGCAAGTAGGAGAAGATATTAAAATACCTGAGGGGATATACCTTCCATCAAATCAAATAAGTGATTTTGAGAAACCATTTGATATTGATGTGAGTGGAGATAGTACTGATGATGCAGACAATAAGCTTGAACAAGCAAAGGGGTTGTTTTCAACGTTAATTACTAGAGTTAAAGAAGAAACCTATTTAAATGAATATATTTTGCAATATTTTATACATCAGACTTCTAAAGAAGAAATTGCATTTTCCCATTATTTTAACAATGAAGTTGAATACATTTTATATGGAAGACGCTCACAACATATGAATATGACATTAACAAAAAGTACTTTGCTGCTAGCTCGATTTGCACTTAATACAATTCATGTTTACGCTGATATAGAAAAACAAATCAAAGCTAATACAATTGCCACTATGGTTGCTGGATGGTGGACATTTGGTGCAGGAATTCCAGTTATGGCAAATTTAATGCTTTGTGCTTGGGCAGTTGCAGAAGCGGGATTAGACGTTAAGGCATTATCAAATGGAGAATACGTTCCTATTTATAAGCTAACTGGAGATTGGAGGTTAGATATTGGTCTTAATAAAATTGGTAGTCAAACTCCAAAAGTGCTACAAATAAACTATGAAGATTACCTTAGAATTTTATTATATGAAAAAAATGAAGAAGATAAACTACTACGGATTTTAGACCTTATATCATTAAATAGCCTTCCAAATTTTGATTTAAGCCAAGCATATACTACTATATCCATAAAAGTTACTGTTTCACAAAAAAGTTTATTAGGGAAAAGACATGTTTATACCATTAAAACAACACAATCATACTAAAGGGTCAATTACAGTTGAAGCATTGATGGTTCTACCAATTGTAATCATAATTTTTTCTTGCTTTTTATACCTTATTGCTTATATTTCAGTAGTAACAACTATTAAAAATGACTTACATGAAAAAATATTAAAAATGGCAGTTAATGATTATACCATAGGGTTTTCTTTACCTACAATTGTTAGCCTATATGATAAAGAAGAAAAAGAGACACTACACCTTAATTATGTCTTTTGCCATAGTGAAACATTTGGTAATCAAATTACTCTTATTTTTGATGGTGTCTTTAATGGATATGTAAGTACATCTAAAATTCATCTTACACAGACCATCCACAAATTTAATGGAGATCATTTAGATTATTATGATGAAAATATATGGAAACTTGATAATTTTACAAGAGGAGAAAAAGTTGAAGTACTTTTTGGAGGCAATTTACCAAGGTATTTTCCAACCATTGATTACTATGATGAATTAACAGGGAAAGTGCTATCAATTACAAGTGTTAATACAATATATGAAACTTATCAAACTCATATTGGATTATATGAGAGAATAATAAAAGATATAAATAAGTTAAATAGGTTTAATGGAACAATATTTGAAGATATCTCAATTGATTTTAGAGATATTACACAAAAAGAACTACTAGTTGTACTACCAACCAACTCTTTAAATAGAGAACAACTAGCTGTAATTGATGAGTTAATGATAGTTTGTAAGCAATATAATATTTTATTCACTATTAAAAGATATCAAAAAGCATTGATAAAATAGAAAAATGAAAAAAATATGGTGTATAATACTGTTAATGATAATAAAGGGGTAAATATTATTATACAAAAAATTAAATTATTATTAACAACCTATAAACGACCTATAAGATTCATCACAGTGGGTGTGATGAATACTTTAGTAGATTTTCTTTTGTTTTTCATCTGTTATCAAGCTATAGGAATTTATTATACAATTTCTCAAGTAATTGGTTATAGTGGTGGGGTTATTAATAGTTTTATTTGGAATAAGCTTTGGACATTTGAAAGCAAAAACAATAAAGGGCAGACAGCACTAGAGTTTCTACGATTTATGGTTATTAATGGGATATCACTAAGTGTTTCTGTAATTGGAATCAAGTGGCTTGTAGAAACAGCTTCATGGAATGTATTACTAGCTAAAGTGCTTGTTACCTTAATAGCTCAATTAATTAATTACACAGGATATAAATTGTGGGTGTTTAAAAAATGAGTTTAAAAAATGAGATTTATAAACGACTATTAGCTTATCAAAACGATGTTTGGTTTCGTCATCGCTTTTCAAAACTAGTTGAAAGTGAAATTATTGAATGGACAGATGCTCTTTATAAAAATAATATTGTGTTTAGAGCAGCTGATATGCAGTTTCATTTTGATAATTTTAAAAAAATGGATTTTACTGGACCAGAAATTGACCATCAAGAATGGCAACAACAAATAAATCGTTTTTACTGGCTTAAGTATGCAACAATTGAGTATCAAAAAAGCAAGTCAGATCATATGGCCAATATTGTATTTGATACTGTGAATGCTTGGATGGATTTTTGGCCTAATTATGGAGAACGAACTGATATCTATCCATTTAGGAAACATAAATTTTGGGATCCAATGATAAATACACCTATAAGATTAGGATTTAATAATCTTAATGGATGGGTAGGATGTGTTCCACACTTTTTTTCTCATCCTTTATTTACAGAAGAATTTGTAGAAAAAATGGTAGATTGTATTTTATGGCAAATTAAACCCATGGTATATAATAACCGTTATCGTGGTGGTGAAAATAATTGGAGGCCAAATGAACTAGATAGCATATTATTTATATCACAAGTAATTCCAGGGGCAGAAAAATATCAAGAATATGCAGTTAGTCAATTAAACGATGCCTTTATATCACAATTTGAAAGTGATGGTTCACATATTGAACATACAGATGATTATCATAATTGGATGAGTGATGTTTTTACCAATTTAGCCATGTTGGCAAAAAACCGACCATCACTAGGTTTAAAAATTGATCCAAAAGAAATAATTAAAACCATGGACTATGGATTGATTTGTAAAGCACCTGATGGGCGTTCATTTGGAATAAATGATTCACAAGCTTGGCATGAAAATAACCCACCGATTATTTTTGATTATCTTGATAAGCGAGATAAAATTGCTTCTCTAATTAAACAACCAACTTTTAAAGAAAAGTATCATAACAAATTTGATGTTCCATTTTTCGTTGCTAAACAGTTTTTCTTACGTACATCATGGGATAGCGATGCTACGATGGTCTATTTTGATGCAAGTAAATGGGGTGGCTGGCATACTCACTTATCAAGAAATTCAGTTAATATTTATCATGGAAACAAAATGATAATTACTGATCCTGGAACGCTAAACTATGGCAATAATTTAGATAGAGATTATGGTAAGTCAACTCCTTCACATAATACAATTACCATTGATAATATGACTCAAAGTATATCTTCAAATCCTGAAATTGAACATTTCGAATCAACTAATCAAATGAGTCTTATCATTAGTGATTATACAGGAGGATACAAATCGTTTTATGATAGTTCTAATGCAATTGTAGCTGAACACGAGAGAATCTTTTTGTGGGTAAAAAACCACTTCATGTTAGTTTTTGACAATATAAATATCCATGGGAATTCAACTAAAAAAGTTATAGCTAGCCATTGGCAATATAAAGCTAGT
>JAUUZE010000084.1 GCA_030590175.1 Clostridia bacterium | reverse complement strand
CCAATTCCATACGGCACAGTTAGTGGTACTTTAACCTATGATGGAAAACTATATAACGTTACAGGTTCTGGGTATCATGATCATAATTGGGGTAATATTTCTTTGCCAAGGGTTCAAGACCATTGGTACTGGGGACGTGCACAATTTGATGATTTCACTATAATTTTTGTTGAACAAATAGCAAGTAAAAGATATGGTTCTAAAAAACTACCAGTTTTTTTACTAGCAAAGGGTAATAAGATTTTAACTGGAGACGGAACTCCCCTTAAGTTAGAAACATCTAATTTTGTAAAACACCCTTTAGGTCGTAAATATCCAACAAAGTTAGCTTTTCACTGGGAACTAGATGGAAAAACCGTTCATATATCACTTAGTAATCCTAAAATTATTGAAGGTGAAAGCTTATTAAATTCCTTTTCAAAATGGAAACAAAAATTACTTAGATTATTTGTTAACCCTTATTATTTTCGCTTTGAGGCTCAAATGGATTTAAAAATTGATTTTAGTGATATTAAAGCACACAAAAAAGGCAAAGTTCTCTATGAATTAATGCAATTAAAATAGCTAATTCATATTTATCTATTCAAAATCATCTGCTTCTTGTTTTAATTCAAACAATCGTTTACGTAATTTTTCTCTAATGTCAGCATAGTTTTCATCTCTATAGAGGCTATTCATTTCATTAGGATCGTTTTCTAAATCAAATAATTCCCACTCTTCTGGCATATCAATATCAATAGAACCTGAAGTCCCTAAAGCTTTTCCATAATAGCATATTAGTTTGTATCGTTTTGTACGAATACCATAATGAGCAGCTACATTATGATGAGCTAAGTGCATCCAATAGCGATAATACATATCTTCTCTCAATGTTTCTTTTAAACTTCCATCTAAAATATTAATGAAGCTTTTTCCTTGCATAATAGGGTCTTTTGCAATTCCTGCTAGGTCAAGGAATGTCTGAGCAAAATCAAGGTTTAAAATCATTTGGTCACTAATTGTTCCTGGTTTAATCATTTTAGGGTATCTAACAACAAATGGCATTCTTAATGAATGTTCATACATAAATCTTTTATCATACCAACCATGATCTCCTAAATAGAATCCTTGATCTGATGTATATACAACCATGGTATTCTCTGTAAGATTATTGACATCTAAATATTCAAGAATTCTACCAATATTATCATCAACACAATCAATGCATCGTAAATATTCTTTCATATATCTTTGATACTTCCAGTGTTTTAATTCTTCCTTACTTTTGAAAGTAACAATATCACCTTCATTAGTTTCATATTGTAAAGTAGATATATCTTCAGGAATTGGAAACGAATCAAACTCCTCATACCCATCTGGTAGCTTAATTTTTAGATCAAGGGAGTTAAAGTCACGTTCTACCCTCATAGTAGCCCTAAATGCCGCCTGAGACCTGTTTTTGTAATCATCGTCAAATGTTTCAGGTACAGGTATATCTTCGCTATAGTGGTCAGCATAGCGTTCATGAACATCCCATGGTCTATGTGGTGCTTTATGGTGACATAGTAGTAAAAATGGTTTTTCTTGATCTCTATTTTCTAGCCATTCCAATGATTTATCAGTTATTATATCTGTTACATATCCTTTAAAAACTTTTTCTACCCCATTTTCAACCATAACAGGATCAAAATAGTCTCCTTGACCTGGCAAAACGTTAAAGTGATTAAATCCACTAGGCCAATGTTTTTCTCCCTGTCCTAAATGCCATTTCCCAATAACTGCAGTTTGATAACCTGCTTTTTGAAACATTTTAGGAAAGTTATTTAAAGTATTATCTAATTTATCTCCTAAGGTTTTCACTCCATTTATATGAGTATGAGTTCCTGTTAAAATAGTAGCTCTACTTGGAGCACAGATAGAGTTAGTACAAAAGCAATTATCAAACAACATTCCTTCATTTGCAATTCTATCCATATTTGGTGTTTTGTTAATTTTACTACCATAACAACTCATAGCATGTGATGCATGGTCATCTGTCATAATAAATATAATGTTTGGTTGACTCATAATTACTCCCCTTTAATTTCCCTTTTTATATATTATAGCATCACTTAACCATTTTTTTTAAACTTGTGGTACTTTTTTTATATTTCTTTGGTATAATTCAAAATAGATATGAAAAGGTGGATTATATTATGAGTATTGTATCACAAACAAAAAATGGCTATGTTAACTTATCACTTGTATCAGAAAACACACTAAGGGTTAGATTAAATTATGAAAACTTCTTTGAAGAAACAACTGGACCAGTTAGATATGGTATTTTTAACATTAGTGAAACCGGTGAAGTTTTTAAAAAAGACAACAATCAACTTCAATATAGTAATAATTACTTATCTATTAAGTATGATTTATCAAATAATCAATTATTTATTACAAACAAAGATAATGGATATGATTTAAAAGCTAACTTAACATTTAGTAAAACAGAAGGCTTTCAAGCTGTTATGACTGCTGATATTGATGAAAAGTACTATGGTCTTGGTGATACAACTAGAGAATGTTTACAAAAAAGAGGTACTGTTGCTGACATTTGGGTTAAAAATGTAAAAAGTTATGTTCCCTCTCCATTTATTTTATCATCAAAGCATTATGGGATTTATTCAAATACCACTTATAGACAAATATTTGATATTTGCTCAAAAAATAGTGATGAATTAGCTATATTCAGCGAGTCTGGGCAATTAGATTTATTCATTTTTATTGGGAATTCATATAATGATGTATTATCTGCTTATGGCCAATTTGCAGGTAAACCTAGTCTATTACCACAGTTTGCATACGGTTTAACTTTTGTGTGTAATATGAATCATAATGTTAATGATGTTATGAGTGACATGCTAAATTTACGAAGAGAAGGTATTCCTTGCGATGTTATTGGACTAGAACCAAAATGGATGAGTACATATTACGATAATACAGTTAATAAACAATTTGATGAAGAACGCTTCCCTATCCCACCTTGGACTATTGGCAAAGGAACCAACGAACAAACTTTTTTTGGTGCCATTGAACGATTAGGCTTTAAATTGAGTCTCTGGCTATGTTGTGATTATGACTTAAGTTATGAAGAAGAACGTAATGCAGTGATAAAAAAGGTTGATAGCAAAAGTAAATATGAAGATGATAATATTCGTTCAATTGATGATTTTGAATTAGATCAAAACATAGGTCATGAACCTATTTTAATGGATAAAACCATAGTTAAAGATGAACCATGGTTTGAGCATCTTAAAAAGTTCACAGATTATGGAGCTAAAGCTTTTAAAATGGACGGTGCATGGCAAGTTAATGAGCATCCTGATAGATTATATGGTAATGGTATGGGTGATGATGAAATGCATAACTTATATCCATTAATTTTAAATAAGCAAATGGTTAAAGGTTATGAAGAGCATACAGGTGAGCGTGCTATGATTTACTCTTCAGGTGGATTTGCAGGTATTCAGCAATTTGCTGCGACTTGGGCTGGTGATACAGGTGGTCAAGAAAAACCACTCACATCCATGTTAAATCATGCTTTTAGTGGTCATACAAATACAAGTTGTGATATGCATGTATTTACTAAAGAAGGAATTCACTTTGGGTTTTTACAAACTTGGTCACAACTATGTAACTGGGCATACTTTAGAGAACCTTGGTTACTAAATAAAGAGTTAAAACAAATATATATTGACTATGCAAAGTTTAGATATTCTCTTATTCCCTACTTGTACTCAGCAGCCTATGAAGCTTATCTTCATAGTACCCCCGTTATGAGACCATTACCTTTTGTATTTGAAACAGATGAAGTAGTAGATGATATAAAAAATCAATATATGCTTGGAGAATACCTATTAGTATCTTGTTTCTCAAATGATATTTACTTACCAGAAGGTACTTGGATAGACTATTACACCAAGGAAAAAGTAATAGGACCAAAATCAACTACCTTAACAATACCTATAAATAAAGGTGGAGGTTTGTTTGTTAAGCAAGGGGCTATTATTCCTTACTGGCCAGAAATGGATTTTGTAGGTGAAAAGAAAGTTGATACTTTAACTTTAGAAATCTACCCATCAACTTATAGTACTTACATCATATATGAAGATGATGGAATTTCACTTGCTTATAAAGATAATGTACGTTGCGAAACTAAAATTACTTGTAAAAAAGATAAACAATTAACAATTAGCGTTTCAAAACGAAATGGATCTTTTAATAATATGGTTAAAACTAGATTATATAATATGAAAATTTTTACAGTACAACCTACTAATGTTTTAGTGAATCAACAAAATGTACCATATACCTATGATTTTGGTATTTTAAGTTTATCAATTGACTGTAGTAAAAACGATTGTGAAATTATTATTGAATAAGAGCTAAATTATATTGAAATTGTCTAATGAAAGAATTAATAACTTCAGTGTTAACATGTATAATATATAATAAATCATTCATAAAATTATCCATTGGATGAACTTGATGATCAATTCGCTTTAAATAAGTTGATAGATGCTCAGTTAATAAATCGATAATACAGTCTACCTGTAATGCACTTTTATCAAAATAAAATTGGTCTATATAGAATGCTTCTTTAATAAACCATGAAAATTTATTTTCATAGCGACGATGTAAAATAAGATTTTTCTTAAATTCAATATTATGTACATATAGGAATGAATCACTTATATAGTGTGTTATTTTACCTAAATTATATGATAACTGATAAGCACTGTTTGTTTTTGATAAACGAACAGTATATTTTTTTAACTTTTTTTCGTTTCTTATAAAATGATGATGCATGAATCTTAGATGTGGTAGAACATCGGGTACAATAGACCCTAATCTAAATAAATTCTTATGAATTATTTGCTGTGAGTTACTTGTCATTTCTGTTAATAGTACATTAGCTACTTTTACGTGGGATTTTATTTTCAATTAATTTCCTCCATTATTCGCTATAGTAGTATACCCTATTTTTGATAAAAAAGCATTAACAGATTGTAAACCTTGATTATTTCACTACTGTAGCGTTATATACCACAAGTTCTTCTATACTATCCACTTCTAGATATGCATCAATATACTCTTGATCATAAGCACCAATACCACATGCACCTAATCCTATTGATTCACAAGCTAAATACAAGTTCTGGCATAAATGGCCCGCATCAATTAAGATTAGTTTTTCGCTTTCACATTTATATCGATATGCCATTCTATATGGAATGGCTGTCCACATAAATAAAACTCCAGCATTAAAGTTTTGTCCTAAAAATCCAGTTACTACTTCACCATAACTTCCTTCTTTTAAAAACAACAACTGATGACTAAGTGGTAAATATCTATATAATCCTTTGTCTAATCCTTTTACTCTTTCAACTTGAATATATGTTTCAAAAGCATGTCTAGCCCCAGCTGATGGAACTGTTCTAAACATTGGTCTATCAAATCGTTTAACACCATTAGTAAAAAATAATAAAAATGATAATTCTTCAAATGTTAATGGTTGAGAGCTTCCTTTTCTTCGTGAGCGTCTTTGATATGCAATTTTAGCAAAAGATATTTGTCCAATAGTAAATTGTTCATGTGGTATTAAATCAATTAGTTTTGCCTCTTGATTATATTCTTTTTGTAATGGCGGTCTTTCTATTTTTTTTGCCTGATCTGTTACCTGCCCTTTTAATTTCTTCCATTTTGTTTTTAATAAATCATAATCACCCATTTGTAGCCCCTTTCTCAAATTCTCTTTTTTCCACTTGATGTATATATAATAATCCTAAAACAATTAAAATACCACCAACTGTAGGCCAAATAGGATAAACTCCTGAACGAATCCAGTCAATTAATGTTCCCATAATTAGTTGGCCTGCTACTGATAGTAAGGTTGCAAAAAACACACCAATATTAGCAATAACAAAATTACTTATCATGACTATAAAAACAGCTATAAATCCACCAGTAAATATATACCAGTCACTACTCACTATTTGAACATCAATCGTTTTATAAAATAGTATCATGGCAATCCCTGCTGCAAACAATCCAATAAGAAAATTAATAAAAGCACTAACAGATACACTTTTTAATGTACCAATTTTAGAGTTAAATGTTGTGGTAAACACAAGGTTTACTCCTGTTATGACAGCTAAAAATCCATATATCATTATGCTATACCCATAACAACCATAACAATTGCTCCTATCATTATTAATAAATAACCTGGTAATTTTTTAATAGTTAACTTTTTCTTAATTACACCAAAGAATCCAAAATTTTCAAAGATTGCTGAGAAAATAATTTGACCTGTTAGACACAATCCTAAGGTTAAAGCTACTCCAATTTCATTTACACATACATTATTTAGAAAAATATTAAATACACCAAGTCCTCCTGATATTAATAAATACTTAGGTATATTAGTAAAAATATTTTTTTGTTCTTTTTTAATTAGTAATATTATTGTACTAATTATTAATCCAACTCCAAAAAATATTAATAGTGCAAGATAATTCCCAAATACTTTAGCTAATAGTCCGTTGACTAGTACCATAAAAGCAATAATTATCCCATTTGTAAATGCTAATGATTTTTTCATATAAATTCCTTATTTAAGTGTATCTTTTATTTTCCAGTATAAATCATGGAAATCACTTTTGTTATCAATATAATCTAATAAACTTTTATTTTGTTCTCTTAGCGACATAACAATATTAATCCAACTGTTTGTCCAACCAGATTCAACACATAAAGCTGCCCACCCGGTATCTGCTCCACTTCCATAATATTCCCACATTGTTGGATCAAAACTTCTCATCCAAACACCATCTAGTTCTTTATGAACGTCAGATTTTGTTTGTATTTTCACAAGGAATTCTGTCATTTTATCTGCTAAATGTTTATACTTTATATCTTCTGTAGCATGGTATGCTTCATGTAACCCTAAATATGCAAAGTTTTGTGAATATAGTAAATCACATGCTTGATCTCCGTTTTCATGTATTATTGGTGCTTCATATTTGCCATAATCATCATTACACTTTGGAGGTGGATATTTACCATTTTCTAGTAAAATCATTTTTTCGATCATACAACCAGATTCATTGGTTTGTTCAATAATAGTATTATATAAAGTATCAAGGTAATTTTTAATTCTTATATCTTTATCATACTTGTATAATAATGCCAATGGTAGCATCATTCTAGAAACCTCTGCCATTATACCATTTGTCCATAACCAACCATCTGGATATTTACTCATCATTTCAAGCATACCTTTTTTTGAAATCTCTAGTAATTCGCTATCTTTTGTTATCTCATAAACTAATAAAAACGCCGCCCATAAGTATGATACATAATGAGGTGAATAATTTACTTTTACTTTTGTTTTTATATCGCTCCAAGAAAAATCATCAACAATCATTTTATCATTAAATCGCAAACAGTTTATATGTATACCTTTTTCTGGCATACTTCGCAAATATGCTAATATACTTTTAATCATTCCTTCATTATGTTTATTAGTTTTTAAAATATTGGCACTTGTAATTGTACCTAAAAGCACTCTAGCATCATCATCGGCATAATAAATTTTTTCACCATACCCATACCATTTAATAAATCCGCCAAAATCTTTAGACATATCTAATTCCTGATTTATATCTTGAAAAATATATTTTAACAGTTCTTCTGAGGTTTTCTTACTAGACTTATTATCTTTTAATAAATAATCAAGTGCAAATACTAAACTAGCTTCTCCAATACAGTCAGTTCTTATTGCACTAGCCATTGTTTGTGTCCCATCACAATTTATACTTGATGTGAATCCTTCATATACTTGTGTTCCACTTCTATCATATGTAAGCATATATTTTCTAAACCAGTTAGTAGAACGAGTTATGGCACTTTTCACATCAACTTGATTTATTGCTTGTTCTTTAGAGTAAGATGTTTTAACACTTTCTATATATGTAATATCTAGATTAAAAACTTTCTTATATAATTGTTCAAAAAAACTTATAGGTTTAAATCGCGATGTTATTGGTGAGCTTATTTTTGAAGTTACTATTTGAACATTACTATAATCTGGATGATAAAATATAAAAGGAGTACTTTTTTCAGATAACCCATATACTGCTTTTTTATATCCAGCTACCTTAGCAAATGTATATCTTATATATTTACTATCTATATCATATGGTATTACATAATGGCAATTGTTTTGACCTATCTTTAGTGATTCTATATCAACAATACGTTCTTTATCTAACTTTATAACTTTATTTTTTTGTAAATTATAAACTTCTTTTGGATATTCAATTATTACTTTAATGTTTTTACTTTTTAACAAGTCAAGAGTATCTTTTGTAATAATACTCTTTTTTTGTGGATATGTATCTTCAAAAACACATAATACAGATTCTGGTATGATTTTCT
>JAUUZE010000155.1 GCA_030590175.1 Clostridia bacterium | reverse complement strand
TTGCACCTCACTATCAGATTTTACTAAAAAGCCATGGATTTATGGATACTATTGAAGTGTTGGTTGAAGTTGAAAATGGAGATATTCTTGATAGTTATAGAAAATTAGAACAGTTGGAAAAAGATATTCGCCATGAAATACGGACAGTTTTACAAATTGATGCTACAATAAAATTAGTTGAACCTAAGACCTTAGAACGAACAGCAGGGAAGTCTAAGAGAGTAGTTGATATGAGAGATAAGAAACAATACTAAGGAGTAAAATAAATGAGAAAATTAATGTTGGGAAATGAAGCTGTGGCAAGGGGAGTCTATGAAGCGGGTACAACTGTAGTTTCGTCTTATCCAGGAACACCAAGTACAGAAATTACTGAAAATATTTCAATGTACAAAGAAATTTTTTCGGAATGGGCACCAAATGAAAAAGTAGCCCTTGAAGTATCTTCTGGTGCTTCTATAGCAGGAGCGAGAGCTTTTTCTGCCATGAAACATGTTGGAGTTAATGTTGCAGCAGATCCACTATTTACAATGTCATACATTGGCTGTAATGGGGGACTAGTTATTGCAGTTGCAGATGACCCTGGCATGCACTCATCACAAAATGAACAAGATTCTAGGCATTATGCTAGAGCTGCTAAGGTTATGATGGTTGAACCTTCTGATTCTCAAGAAGCTAAAGATTTTACTATTAAAGCTTTTGAATTAAGTGAGCAATTTGATACTCCTATTTTTATTAGACTATCAACTAGGGTTAGTCATTCACAAAGTTTAGTAACTATTGGTGAGCGAATGGATGTCCCTTTAAAAGATTATGTTAAAGATGTATCTAAAAATGTAATGATGCCAGCTATGGGGAGAAAGAAGCATATTGTTGTTGAAAAGCGTACTAAAGACCAAATTGCTTATGCTGAAACTAGTGATTTAAATGAAATGGTTATAAATGATACTAAAGTTGGATTTATTAGTAGCGGAATTGCTTTTCAATACGCAAGCGAAGTGCTACCTGATGCATCATATTTAAAATTAGGAATAACATGGCCAATGCCAATTGAATTAATTAAACAATTTGCAAGTAAAGTTGATACTATTTATGTTATAGAAGAATTAGAACCTATTATTGAAGAGCATTGTAAAATACATGGGATTACTGTTATTGGAAAAGATATTTTACCAGTAACGGGTGAATATAGTGCTGATTTATTAAGAAAGGCTATATTAAATGAAAGTAATGAAATAGTTGAATTAAGCGAAGAAAATCTACCAATTAGACCACCTGTACTTTGCCCTGGATGCCCTCATCGAGGATTGTACTATGCAATGAACAAGTTAGATATTGTATTAACAGGTGACATTGGTTGTTATACATTAGGAGCACTACCACCATTAAACTCTCTTGATACTTGTATTTGCATGGGCGGAGGGATAAGTACAGCTCATGGATTTGAAAAAGCTAGAGGAAAAGATTTTGACAAAAAAATAGTGGGAATTGTGGGAGATTCCACATTTACCCATTCAGGAATTACTGGATTAATTGATATTGTATATAACAAGGGTGTTAGCACAATTATTGTGGCCGATAACTCTATTACAGGTATGACAGGACATCAGAATAATCCTGTTAATGGTATGACCATAAGTGGTGAACCAACACAGGCAGTTGATTTAATAAAACTTGCTGATGCCATTGGTATAAAACGCGTATCAGTGGTTGATCCATTTGATATGGATAAAATGACTAAAGTCTTAAAAGAAGAAACATCCATAGATGAACCATCATTGATTATTTCACAACGTCCTTGTGCACTATTAAAACATGTGAACTATAAAGGTATTGCACATGTTGATGAAGACAAATGTAGAGGTTGTAAAATGTGTATGAAGTTAGGCTGTCCTGCTATTACATTTAGTAATGGAAAGGCGCATATTAATGATGCCTTATGTGTGGGCTGTGGTATGTGTATCAGTGTATGTCCATTTGATGCAATTAGTAAGGAGGGGAACTAATATGTCTAATAAAGCAATAATGATAGTAGGAGTAGGCGGACAGGGAACCTTATTAGCCAGTAGAATAATTGGAAATGTAGCCATAAATATGGGATATGATGTGAAAATGTCTGAAGTTCATGGAATGGCTCAACGTGGAGGAAGCGTTGTAACCTATGTTAAATATGGTGAAAAAGTTCATTCACCAATTATTGAAGTAAAAAGTGCAGATATTATTTTAGCATTTGAAGAATTAGAAGCTGCTAGGTGGATGAAATATCTAAAACAAGATGGAATGATGATTCTTAATACTCAAAGAATTGATCCTATGCCTGTTATTACAGGTGCTACAACTTACCCTGAAAACTTACCTAATAAGATTGAAGAAAAAATTAATCAATTAATTTCATTAGATGCATTATCCCTTGCTAAAAAAGCAGGTACCATTAAAGCTGTTAATGTTGTGCTAATTGGTGTTATGGCCAAAAACTCAGATATTTCCAAAGAACAGTGGATTAAAGCTTTAGAGAATACAATTCCTTCTAAATATTTAGAAATGAATTTAGTAGCATTTGACTTAGGTTATAATAGCTAATTTACTAAGATATAAAAGTGAAGAAAAGTATAAAGGTAGACAGCAAAAATGTCTACCTTTAAAAATTGTTTGCCTTTTCAAAGTTCTTATTATAGAATAATAAAATATACCTATCCGTAGGGAGAAATTATGGCTTTATCAAAAAAAGAATGGGATATTGAATATCAACGCTTAATTTATGTTATGAAAACCATTGATTCTAACATTTCTTTTCTTGAAATAAAAATAAATAACAGTTTAATGCAAATTAAAAAAGCTAATAAAGATATGTGGGAACAAAGTAAAAGTAACTTTACTGATTTAGATGATGTCGTTGAGGCATTATCTTTTCTAGATGGTATAAATTCAGATAAAATGCGTCATGAAAATGAAATAAAATTTCTACGAAAGTTAAAATTATTAAGAAAAAGTGCATATTTTGGACGAGTGGATTTTCAAGAAAACAATTATGATGAAATTGACAAGGTATATATTGGTACTTCAACTCTAGATGGTGATGAAGGTGATATATTAATTTATGATTGGAGAGCAGCTATTTGTAGTATGTTTTATGAACAAGAAAAAGGACATGCTATATTTAAATCACCAGAAGGACAGGTAGAAGGCGAGATACTATTAAAAAGGCAATATCGTATCTTTTATGAAGAAATTCAATCAATGTTTGAGTCATCTGTCAAAATTGATGATGAAATATTACAAGAAGTATTAAGTGAGAGCAAAGATTCCAAAATGGGAATTATTGTTACTAGTATTCAAAAAGAACAAAATATTGCAATCAGAAATGAAACTGATAGGATTGTTTTAGTAGATGGACCTGCAGGTAGTGGGAAAACATCAATTGCTTTACATAGAATAGCTTGGTTACTTTATCGTTATCGTGAAAGTATTAAACCAAAGAATGTGGTTGTATACTCACCTAATGAAATATTTAATGATTATATTTCAGATGTTTTACCTGAACTAGGTGAAGAAAACATGAGAATGTCTACTTTCATCTCTCTAGCTAGAAGTTATTTAGGTGGTAAATACTATTTTAGAGATAAATATTATCAAATTGAAGGAATATTACGAAATTACGGTAATCGGAAAAACCATGCTATAAAAGAAAAAGGTAGTTTCTTATTTGCAGAAAAAATTGAAGAGTTCGTTCAAAAACTTGGTAAAGGTCATTTTGAATTTGATTCTATTTCATATAGCGAAAAAAGTATTGGTTCAAAAGATGAGTTAAATAAATTATTCTTCTATGATTTTAGAACTCATAATATGTCATTACGATTTGAAAAATTACGAACTTTACTATTTAAACGACTTAATAATTTAGTTGTTATTATGAGAAAAGAATACATGCGGATTCCTAGAATGGACTATGAAAGAAGGAAAAAAGCTGTTTATCTTGCGCGAGCAATTTCTAATCACATGAGAGAATTAATAGATAAATACACTCGCCCAGATTTTTATCAACTTTATGGTAATTTTTTAGAAGAGTATGAATATACCCATTATGCAAAACGCTTTAGAGAGCGATTGGATCAGGGATTAATAAATTATGAAGATATTGCTCCTGTTATGATGATTAAAGCAACTATGGGATATAAGAATCCTATAAAACA
>JAUUZE010000038.1 GCA_030590175.1 Clostridia bacterium | reverse complement strand
CGCAGAATATTATCAAATAGATGATGGATGGAATGAAGGAAATGGTCTTATACACGTAGGGTACTCTAAAAAAATGGATAGAAGATTTTGGGCAATAGATAAAGAAAAATTCCCAGATGGATTTAATAAAATAGTTAAAGTTGCTAAAGAAAAAAACATTAAACTTGCATTGTGGATTGGATTAGATTGTAATTGTCTATATCGAAATTACATTGAGCAAGCAAAAATTATTTTTAATATGTATAAAAAATATAATATTAAAGTTTTTAAAATCGATATTATGAAACTACGAAACTATGAAAGTAGAGAAAATATTGAAAAACTATTTAAATTATTACGAGAAAAAAGTAATGGTGAAATAATTTTTAATCTAGATGTAACTAATGATAAACGAAGTGGATATTTCCTATTTAATGAATATGGCATAATTTTTCTAGAAAACCGCTATGAAAGTATAGGGTATAGTAACTCTTACTCCCCATATTTAACACTAAAAAATCAATGGGATTTAGCTAAGTATGTTCCATTGCAAAATTTGCAAATTGAATTCTTGAATATAAGAAAGCCAAATTATTCAGCGGAGTATAGGCTTGCAATTACTTATTTTGCAAATCCTCTAGCTTGGTTTGAGCCATCTAATCTAGATGAGAAATCAATGGATATCTTTAAAAAAGGGCTTTCAATTTATAAAGAACATAGACAAGCCATATTTAATGGTAGCATTTTACCAATTGGTCAACGACCATCTGGACATTCTTATACTGGATTTATTTCATATAACCAACCTGCATCAGATGCTTATCTTTTATTATTTAGAGAAGATAATGATAATTGTCAATTTACATACGATATTCCATTATTATATGATGAAAATATTATTAATTTAAAGTACATACAAAATAACCATCAAAGTGTAGTGAAAGTAAATAACGGTCAAGTTAAATGGCAGACAACTATAAAAAAAACACATGTACTACTATACTTACAATGGGGGAATGACTAATGAGAAAAGATTTAATGGATTATGAAATGATTCTAAAAAGATTTGAAGCGTTTTTTGCCAATGATATGATTGATAGACCACTTTTATCAATATCATATCCAAAACAAAAACAGAATCAAATTCCCCTTAAAACCTATGATAATCATAAAGATAGATGGTTAGATTTTGATTATAGGATTGAGAGTATGAAAAATGATTTTTCAAATAGGGAATATTGTTGTGAAACGCTACCTATTGCAGTTCCAAATTTAGGACCTGAAATATTTTCATCATGGTGTGGTTGTGCTTATAATTTTGGAGAAACTACAACTTGGAGTGAACCATGTATAATTGATTTAGAAAAAGATAGAGATAAAGGTGTATTATCTATGTCACATCCTTTGTTCGTTGCACTTGAAATATTTACTAAAAAATTATTAGAGCAGTCTGATAGTAAATATATTGTTGGGTTAACTGATTTTCATCCAGGTGGTGATCATCTTGCAGCTCTTAGAGATCCACAAACATTATGTATGGATATGATTGATGATATAGATTTTATAAAAGAGAAATTAGCTGCATCTTATCCAGAGTATTTTAGAAGTTATGATCATTTCTATAACTTAATTAAAGCATATGATATGCCAGCAACTTCATGGTTACAAGCTTTGTCTCCTGGAAAATTTTATATTCCAAGTAATGATTTTTCTTGTATGATTTCTAAAAAAATGTTTGATGATGTTTTTTTAGAAGGAATTATAAGTGAGTGCCAATTTTTAGATCATAGTATATACCATTTAGATGGACCAGGTGCATTAATACATCTACAATCAATACTTGATATTAAAGAATTAAATGGAATGCAGTGGGTATGTGGAGCATCAAATGAAGGATATCATAAGTGGGTAAAGGTTTATCAAACAATTGAAAAGGCTGGTAAAGCAGTTATGCTTTATCCAATGATTAGTGAATTAGATATGATTTTTGAAACATTGCAACCAGAGGGAAAATGGATTATTCCCAGAGATGTTTCAAATGAAGAGCAAGCTTTATATGTATATAACAGAGTGAAAAGGTGGAAATAACTATGGAAAGCACTATTATTAAGAAAAAATATGATGTTGTTGTAGTTGGTGGTGGAATCTCAGGGATTTGTGCTGCATTGGCTTCAGCTAGGCAAGGTGTAAAAACTGCAATAGTACAAAATAGACCTGTATTTGGTGGAAATGCTAGTTCAGAAGTACGAATGCATATTTGTGGTGCCTGTGTTGGTGGCAAATATGAAGAGGCAAGAGAAACGGGAATTGTAGAAGAGATACTACTTGATAATCGTTTGATTAATCCACAAGATTCTTTTTCTGTATTTGATGTTGTTCTTTGGGAAAAAATCACATTCCAAGAAAATCTAGATAGTTATTTGAATACACATATGTATGAGGTAATAACAAAAAATCAAACAATAAAAGAAATTATTTGTACACAATTAGGTTCTGAAACATCTATTCACTTACAAGGTGAATATTATATAGATGCAACTGGTGATGGTACTTTAGGAGCTTATGCCGGGGCAGAATTCATGCTTGGTAGAGAAGATAATAAGACTTATAATGAGTCACATGCACCAAAAAAAAGAGACCTAACAACAATGGGAAATACCATTATGTTTTTAACAAAAGATCTTGGGAAAAGCGTTTCCTTTACTAAACCTTTTTGGGCATATGAATTATCTGAGAGCGATTTAACTAGTCGAAATCATGACATGATAAAAGGTGGTTATTGGTGGATAGAGTATGGAGGAGAAAAATTATCAACTATTACAGATAATGAAAAAATAAGAGACGAACTTCTAAAGTGGGCTTATGGTGTATGGGATCATATAAAGAATAAAGGTGACCATGGTGCAGAAAACTTCGCTCTTGATTGGGTTTGTGTTGTTCCAGGAAAGAGAGAAAGTCGTCGATTACTAGGTGATTATGTATTAAATGAAAATGATGTTTATGGATTAAAAGTTTTTGATGATGCAATTGCATATGGAGGGTGGCCAATGGATATGCATATTCCAGGAGGAATTTCACGTGGAAAACTTGAACCTTCAGAATTTATTCATCTAGACGGTCAATTTTCCATACCATATAGTACTATCTATTCAAAAAACATTAAAAACCTATTTTTAGGAGGACGAGCTTCTAGTAATTCTAGAATGGCCTTTGGAGCAACTAGAGTAATGGCAACTTGTGGAGTAATTGGACAGGCCACTGGAACTGCTGCAGCACTTGCTATAAAACATAAATGCTCACCAAGAGACTTAAGTAGTTCTATTGATATATTACAACAGCAATTAGCTAAAGATGACTGCTATATTATGGGTTATCGTTATCATGATAAATTAGATTTATCGCGAAATGCTTTAATAACATGTAGTTCTAATGAGGAAATGATTTCACAATTAATTAATGGATTAACAAGAAATGTTGGTAATGAAAAAAGTTATTGGCAAAGTGAAAAAAACAAAAACGAGTGGTTATCATTTTCTTTTGATGAACCTAAAAAAATAGAAGAAATTATATTGAGATTTGATTCGAATTTATCAAATGAAGTTAGAATAACAATGAGTTATAACTGTACTCTACATCAATTACCTGGAATTCCAAGGGAGATAACAAGTGATTATGAATTGTTATTTAAATTAAATAATAAGGTAGTTCATAACATTACTATTAAAAATAACCATCTACGCTTTATAAAACATCAAATAAATGGTATTTTAGCGGATAAAGTAGAATTGTTATTTAATAAGACTAATGGTGCAAAATGCTTTACTATTTATGATATTAATATTATCGAAGGTGAGTAATTAGTGATTTCATATCTTTAGGAAGTTTTGCACGTAAAATGATTTTTTCTTTAGTAAATGGATGAATAAAGGTACTACAAGAGGAATGAAGAGCTTGTCTATCAATAAATAATGAAGCATGTCCATATAGTGTATCACCAATTAGTGAATTACCACTAGCCTGTGCATGTACTCTTATTTGATGAGTTCTCCCAGTTAATAAAGTGAATAACACTAGTGCACTATCCGTATAGGTTGCAATTACACGATAAGCTGTATGACTGATTTTTCCACTATCGTCAATAACTCGCTGAATAATTGAATTTTTTGCTCGTCCAATGGGTAGAGAAATTATACCTTCTAATTCATTGGGAATATTATTAACAATACCTAAATATTGTTTTGTTGATGATTGTAATGATAACTGGTTGGCCATAATAGTATGTACATAGGCATTTTTAGCAAATATTATAACACCTGTAGTGTTTCTATCTAACCTACCAATAGGCCTAGCAACCATATAAATGTTTTGCTGTTCATAATAGAATTTAATACCATTTGCAAGAGTGTTTTTAATTTCTTTTCCCACAGGGTGAACTAACATATTTTTTGGTTTATTTATCACAAGTAAGTATTTGTCTTCATATAAAATATCTAAAGGTATATTTGTAGAAAGAATATTGTTTGTAACACGATGCTCAAAAAGTTTTACAGTGATTTTATCTCCATATGAAACAAGAGTTTTAACAGTACAAGGTTGTTCGTTTATAAAAATAGAATTATTGATTTTTAATCGTCTAATTTGCTTTCTTGATAACAGCAAATTGTGTTTTAAAACATAGTGAACAGATCTATTCTGATTTTCTTCAATAAAAATATGTGTTAATTCCATAGGTAGAGTATAACAAGTAATTGACATAAGTAAAATACAATATATAATGTTTTTGAAAGGGACTAATATGGAAAACAAATTTCTACAATCACTCTATCAAATTGATATGTCAATTTTAGAAAAATCTTCAATGGTTGAAAAAGAGATTACACCTTTTTTTAATCAAGTTGAAAAAATTGCTAATTGCAATCAATATAAAGTAATAAAAGCTTTTCAAGATTGTAACATTGCAGAAACCCATTTTTATCCATCGTCTGGATATGGCTATGGTGATTTAGGTCGAGAGAAACTTGACCAATTATTTGCTAAAGTTTTTAAAGGGGAAGATGCTATTGTAAGACAATCGTTAACATCAGGTACAGTAGCAATTAATTTAGCCATTGCTGCTAACTTGCGACCTAATGATGAAATATTATTTATTACAGGAAAACCATATGATACTATTGCACAGGCAATAGGGCTCACAGGTAATCAACCTGGTGCTTTAAGTGAATATGGAATTACAAATAGAACATTAGAACTCAATAGTGATGGTAATATTAACTTTAAAAAATTAAAAGAAGCAATATCTAAAAAAACAGCCATGGTATTTATTCAACGCTCAAGAGGATATGAATGGCGATCACCTGTTATGTGTGAAGATATAAAAAATGCTGCTAATATTATTAAAAAGATTAATGAAAAAATTATTATATTTGTAGATAACTGTTATGGAGAATTTGTTGAAACTATAGAACCTCTTGAATGTGGAGCTGATTTAATTGCAGGGTCTCTAATTAAAAATCCAGGAGGTGGAATTGCTCCTTCAGGTGGATATATTGTAGGCAAGAAAACTCTTATTGAACAGTGCGCTTCACGACTATATTCACCAGGGCTACATAAAGAGGTGGGTAGTTCAACAGGAGATAAACGATTATTATTTCAAGGATTATATTTAGCACCAAAAACAGTATCAGAAGCTTTAAAAGGAGCTATTTATGCAGCTGCAATGTTAAAGGAGTTTGGATATGACACTTCACCTTCACCAGATGAGATAAGAGGAGATATTATTCAACTAATAAGATTCAATAATGAAGAAGAATTAATTTCTTTTTGTCAAAGCATACAAAAAAGCTCACCAGTTGACAGCCATGTAACACCTTATCCATGGGATATGCCAGGATATGATGAAAAAGTTATTATGGCTGCTGGAACATTTGTACAAGGTGCATCTATTGAATTTAGTGCAGATGCACCATTGAAAGAACCATATATTGCCTATTTACAGGGAGGATTGGTATACTCGCAGATAAAATTAGGTATTCTACGATCATTGCAAACAATGAAAAATAGTGAGATAATATAACTAGTGGAGGAATCCAATGCCAGAGAAAACATACAAAAGAAAAGATATGACAAAATACATTAAAAGAAAAAAAATCAAAAAAATAATCAGCTCAATAGCGATTATATTCTTATGTCTATATATTCCAATTATTATAATTTTAGCTACTTCTTCAAGAGCTGATTTAGCAATGATACATAATGGCTTATTAAAAGACTCATTTAAAGCAGATGGTATTATTTTTAAAGAAGAGCAGTTATATTATGCTCAATTTGATGGACTGTTTGCAAAAGGTGCCAATGAGGGAGAACGTGTCCCAGCTGGATACCCTATTGCTTCTATTGTTCAAAAAGACTATATTGACTTGTTTACACAATTAGAAAATTTACAAGAAGAAATTTATTTAAGAAAACAAAATGGTGACATAAATAGTGGTATTTTTACAAGGGATTTAAAAGATATTGAAGAACAGATAAAAGTAAATATTATTTCTATCACTAAAAATGTAAATAATTTACAATTAGAAAATATAAATGGATATTTAGAACAAATTGCTAGATATCATGAACTTAGAAATGAAATAGTAAGTGGATTAAGTAGCCATGATATTTATGTAGAAGATTTAGAAAAACAAGCTAAACTATTAGAAGATAGCTTTGCTAGTCAAATTAGTACAATAGAGACTATAAGCCCAGGAATTGTAACTTATATGATTGATGGACTAGAAGAACTCTATCGTATTGATAGAATAAGTGATAGTTCAATAGATTCTTTTACTCAATTACTATCTAATGATTACAAATTAACACCACAACAAAATAATATTGTAGGTGGTGAACCTTTTGTTAAAATGGTATATGGCAATAGTTTCTATATTGGTTTTATAGTTGATGTAGCTCAAGTTGCTAAACTTATTCAAAAAGACCAAGTAGAAATTACAATAAATTACCCATATATGACTATCACTGCCAAAAATATGATTATAAAAGAGCAAAATGATAAAGAGGCACTGGTGTTTTTTGAGATTGATAGAGGATTAAATGAATTGGTTTCAACGAGAAAAGTAAATTGCGAAATCATATATTCTGAATATTATGGTCTTAAAGTTCCATTAAATTCTTTATTAAATTTACAAGCTTATCCATACCAACCTATTACATTAGGATTAGTAAAAGAAAATTGGGTTAGTTTTATAGAGGTAGATATAATAGTAAGTGATCAGACATATGCTATTATTGAGAGCAAAGATAAGAAAATCAGTTTATATGATTTCTATGTACAAAAACCAAAGAGAGTGGAAGAAGGGCAGATTGTTAGATGAGTATTGCCAATAACATTGAAAAACTAAAGTTACATGTTGCTAAATTACCTGAGAAAAATGGACGTATTTCAATAGTTGCTGTTACTAAAATGGTTGATATAAGTAAGGCTAAACAAGTAATTGATGGTGGAATAAAATTACTAGGAGAAAATAGGGTACAAGAATACTTAAATAAGTATGAAAAACTATCTTCTATGGCATCATTTCATCTAATAGGTCATTTACAAACAAATAAAATTAAATATTTAGTTGGTAAGTGTCAGTTAATTCATTCTGTTGATTCACTAAAATTATTACAAGAAATTGAAAAACAATGTGCTAAAGTACAAATCGAACAACAGATACTTATACAAGTTAATATTGCTAAGGAAGAGAGTAAATTTGGTATAGGCGAAGATGAATTAATGGCTATTATAAAAGAGAATGAAAGTAATGAGTGGGTCAAAATTAAAGGGTTGATGACAATTGCTCCATATGAAGAAAATGTAGAAGATATTAGGTGGGTATTTAGAAGGTTAAATGAACTATATATTGACATAAAAGAAAAAACATTCTACAATACAGATATGGAGTTCCTTTCAATGGGGATGAGCAATGACTATCAAGTTGCTATTGAAGAAGGCGCAAATATGATTAGAATTGGTTCTAAAATATTTGTATAGAACTCCATAATGGTAGTTTTACGAATGAAAAAATATTTAATTTACGAAAGAAAAGGAGGCAATGCTATGAGTCTTTTAGACAGAATGCTTAACATTGTTGGATGGGATGGAGATGAAGAAACGGCTACTGAAACGATAGAAGTCGAGCAAGAACCTAAGGTTGTCACAAAGAAAAATCATAAAAAAATTGTGAATATGCCAAGTTCATTTGGGTATAGTGTTAATACTCTTAATGTTATGCAACCAGAAAGTTTTGAAGATGCTAGAGATGTCTGTGAATGTTTAAAATCAAAACAACCAGTCATTATTAATCTTGAAAATATAAGTAGAGATTTAGCACAGAGAATCATTGATTTTGTCAGTGGTGCAATTTATTCTTTAGAAGGTGATATTAAAAAAATATCAGCAGGAATTTTTATTGCTACTCCAAACACATTTACAGTGGCTGAAAATCACCATAGTGCACATACTGATGAAGAAGACCAACAAGGAGGAGGCTCACTACGCTGGATGAGCTAGACTAATATGACAAATGTAATAATTGCATTGAGCTGGGTACTAAGAGCAATGTCTACCTTACTAGTAATAAGAGCTATTTGTTCTTGGTTTCCTCAAATTAAGCAAAACAAATTATATGAAATACTGTTTCAATTAACTGAACCTATATTACATCCTATTAGGCTTTTACTTAATAAATTGAATATTGGGAAGGGCATGTTTGATTTTTCTATCATTGCTGCCTACTTGATTATTATGTTACTACAATTATTATTAGGAATATTATTATGAGAAGATCCTCGAAAGGGGATTTTTTTTTGTAAAAATTTATTGCCAAACACCTTAAGTAAGGTATATAATAGACATAAGGTCAGAGATGGTCAAACGAAAGGAAAAAATTGTGGAATACAAGGATTATTACAAAACACTAGGTGTAAATAAAAAAGCTTCAGCAGAAGAGATTAAAAAAGCTTATAGAAAAATGGCTAAAAAATACCATCCAGATGCAAATAAAGATAGTAAAGTAGCTGAGGAAAAATTCAAAGAAATTAGTGAAGCATACGAGGTGTTATCAGATAAGAAAAAAAGACAAAACTATGATATGTTTGGTAGTAATACTCATTATCAAAATGGTAATCATTTTGATCCTAGAAGTTATGGATATCGTCAATCAACAGGTGGAAATCAACAGGGTTTTTCAGACTTTTTTGACTTGTTCTCAGGTGGTATAGATTTAGGTTCACTATTTGGAGGCGGAAGGAGAAGCCAACGTATCCAAAAAGGACGAGATTATCATGGCGAAGTAACTATTTCATTAAAAGAATTATTTGAAGGTGCTAAGCGAACGCTTAAACTTGGTAGCCAAACAATAGAAGTGAAAATACCAAAAGAAATTAAAGATGGTTCTAAAGTTAAATTTAGAGGAAAAGGCGAAAAACTCTCCAATGGTCAAAATGGAGATTTATATATTGTTGTATCAATTGTCCCAGAGAAGGGATATGAAATAAAAGGAAATAATATAATTAAAGAAATATCAATTACACCTTGGGGAGCGTACTATGGTGAAGAGAGATTAATTGATTGTTTTGATTCATCCATAAAAATTAAAATTCCCAAGAAATTTGTTAGTGGAAAAATGATTAGAATTCCTAATAAAGGTATGTTTCTTCAAAATAGTAAAAGAGGAAATTTAAATATTAAAATAACTATCAAAAATCCTAAAACATTAAATAAAAAACAAGAAAAATTATATCAACAATTACAAGAATTATCATCAGAGGAAAAGTAATTGTAATTTTTTATCATAATCAGTTATAATTTATTCATAATCACTTATTTGTTTGGGGGAATTATGAGCAGACGACAATGTGTACTAGATGCAATAAATTTTATTGAAACAACTAAAGTTCCTAAGGACTTAGGCGGTATGCGTTCAACTTCAATCAGTTGTTTTAATTATAGAGCACTTCGTAAACAGCTAGGTTTAGAAGATAGATTACCAATGGTGTATGATGATGGGCAAATGCTAGCGATTCCAGAATCAGATGTACTAGATGCACTTGATTGTGATGTAGCTTTTATTCAAGAAGATTCTACTAATGCATATGATGTTCGTAAAAATTTTAAACCATATAATTTTAATAACAGACTAGAATCGCTTGTACTAAAACCAAAAAAATATAAAGTAATGGATAATGGAACCATTATGCATAATGATCATTTAATGCCACCATCAGCCGTTGTATTTAATTTACCACATGCAGGTCAGAAATTTGATGTGCATAAACTATATAAAAAACCTCTTAAACAATTAAAAGAAGAATTAGAGAGAAAAGTCATAACACCAAGACGTTTAGAAAAACTAGTAGCCAGTTGTGAAAAAGCTAGAGCTTCTACTGATCGAGCAATATTTTTAGGTGGTATTGAGCTGTTTCTAGATTTCATAGGTGGCGTAGCTAATGGTTCTATGTTAATTCTTTTAGAACCTGAATATGTACACGAAGCATATAAATTGCGTACTGAGTATGCTATTAGAAATTATGAGAGAGTGATTCCAGCTATAAAAGATTATGTCGATATTATACTTTCTGGAAATAATGATATGGGTACACAAAATGCTACAATCGTTGCACCAGAATTAAATAAAGAGTTTTTTACTAACTATTTTAAGCAAGGAAATGATGTAATACATTCGTTGGCTCCTTCTATGAAAACTTTTTTGCATTCATGTGGCGCAATTTATGAAATTTTAGATTATATTATTGAAGCAAATTTTGATATTGTTAATCCAGTTCAGTGGACTGCAGGTGGCCATTCATATAAAGAATGGAAAGATAAGGGACGAAATAAAATTGCCTTTTGGGGTGGTGGTGTTGATTCTCAGCATGTTCTTCCATTAGCAGGACCGCTAGAAGTAGCAAAACAAGCCAAAGAAGTTACTGATTATATGAAAAAAGATGGGGGATTTATATTTTGTAATATTCATAATATTACAGCAGAAATTACTCCTGAAAATATTATTGCCATGTACAACGCTGTATAATTAATTTAAATTATCGTTTATGGTGTCAATTGTGTCCATGATTTATGATTAAGTCATGGATTTTTTATTACTATTAAAAAGACCTATTGTGCAAATTACAATAGCTATTATATTGATTATATATCTAATGTCAGGAGAAAATTGGCTATTTTGTTCATTACTATTTCTAGGTTTTATTTGGATTCTTATTTTTTTAAAAATATCAAAGAAACAATTTATTATACTTATAATAATAATTGTTTTATTTGGCAGTTATACTGTTGCTATGGAGAATTATTTAAAAAACTATCCTCAGGTAAAAAATGGAGAAAAAATAAATGTGGAAGGGATTATAACTACAGTTCATAAACAATTAGAAGATAAAGTTATAGTTACAATTAAAGAAAGAGGAATTTTTAAACCTAAAATAAAGTTAACGATTTATGATTTAGAAGAAAACCTATATCCAGGTCTTTATATTGCTGCTAGCGGGTTATTTTTACAGCCGGCAAAAAGGAGTAATCCAGGTGGCTATAATGAAGAGAAAAATTTATTTGCAAACTTTACTTATGGTAAGGTGATTACTGATACGTCACGACTTACAATTAGACAATCAACTAGTATTAGAGGGATTTTAGGAAGGTGGTATTATTCTATTTGTAAGCAATGTGAAAAGTTTCTTGGAAAAGATTATGGGAAAATTCTCTCTGGAATGCTAATAGGTGCTAAAGAATCAATTGATGAAGATGTAGTGACATTATTTAGAGTCAGTGGGTTATCTCACACCATGGCGGTTTCTGGATCTCATGTTATGTATTTAATGGCTCCGCTAATATTTCTTTTTTCAAAATTATCACTAAAAAGAAGACGATATTACCCACTAATTACATTGGTTTTAATAGTGTTTTGTTTGTTAACCTGTATGAAACCTTCCGTAGTCAGAGCCACAATAATGGCACTTTGTATTCTAGGAGCTGACTACTTTTATGAACAATATAATGCACTAAACGCTTTATGTTTTTCTGCGTTTTGCTTGTTATTATGTAATCCCTTAGTAATATATGATATTGGTTTTATATTATCATTTACTTGTGTATTATCAATTTTATTATTTTATTCACCAACATATAAATTATTTAAAAAAAATATAATAACAAGTGTGGCTACATTAACATTTGTTGTACAATTAGGTGTAACAATAGTTAGTGGTAAGATTTTTTATACAATTTATAGTTATTCTTTTATTGTTAATTTGCTAGTTTTTCCTGTAAGAATGGTTGTAACTATATTAGGATGGTTAATGATAATAATTCCATTTGTAGGACAATTTCTATCTGTAATTGTATTTACTTTACTTGATTATATTCTAGTTATAGCTTCATATTTTTCATCTCTTCCTTTGGCAACTATTTCATTATCATATATTTCACCATTTCTTATTAGTATATATTTTCTATTAATAATTACATTACTTTATAGTAAGAATAGAAAAGTGAGTTTAATACTACTATTAATATTAACTTTTACTATTATTATTCCTTATATAACAAAACCACCTCTTAGAGTAGTGTTTTTCGATGTGGGGCAAGGTGATTGCCATCTAATACAGACAAAAAAAGAAGATATAGTTATTGATACAGGACCATATGCACCAATAAATAGTTTGTCACATTTTACAGGACAGACAATTGATTATCTTATGCTAACTCATTCCCATGAAGATCATATAGGTGGAGTTAATGAAATGCTTAAAAGATTTAAAATATTAAATATAATAATACCTGATGTAAATGATGAATATTTTACAAAATTAGAACAACAGCTTGCTAATACTTCAATTAATATTATAAGAGTTAGTGCAGGGGAGCAACTATTACTAGAAAACATGACAATTGATTTCTTTAACCCCATAGAAAAAGATTACGAAAATACTAATAACACATCATTAGTATTAAAAATAAGCTATGATGAGGTTTCATTGTTATTTACAGGTGATTGTGAACAACTTGTAGAAGAACAATTGTTAGAAATCAAAGAACAACTTGACTGTGATATTTTAAAAGTAGCACATCATGGTTCTAACACATCAACAGGACTAGAATTTTATCAAGCAGTTACACCAATAATCAGTATTATTAGTGTGGGATATAACAGATTTAATCATCCATCAGAAGAAACTTTACAACGCTTAAAAAATTATGTCAGAACTGATGAATTTGGTGCTATAATAATTACATATAATAATAGAAAGCTGTCTATGACAACTGAGAAAAAATGAATTACAACATAATTAAAAAAGAAATAAAAGAAAAAGAATTCAAAAACCTTTACTTGTTTTATGGTGATGAACCATTTCTTATTCAAGCTATTATTGAAAGTATTAAAAAAAATATACTTTCAAATCCTATTAATGGAATGAATTTCTTTACATCAAATTCAAAAATAGAAGCAGATTGGTTAATTAATTGTTTAACCACAATTCCAATGATTGGTAAGAAAAAAGTAATAGTATGTAAAGATAGCGATTTATTTGTTGGGAAAAATATTAATAGTGATATACAAAAATTATTACAAAATATTGATAAAGATACTTACCTTATTTTTCATGAAAATAAGGTAGATAAAAAAAATCCATATTATGTGCAATTAGGTGAGGAATCTTCAAATTACATAATTAATAGTAGAAGCCCTCAAGAGATTAAAGCATATATTGTGGGTCAATTTAAAAAGGCTAATAAGAAGATTTCAGCAAATAACCTATTTTTATTTATGGAATATTCAGGTAGGAAATTATTAGATATTGATAAAGATATTAATAAAATTCTTTTATATATGGATGAAAAAATTGAAGTAAAAAAAGATATGATATTAAATTTATGTCAAGGGTCAGGCGAAGTGAAAATTTATGAACTAACCAATAGCTTATTTGAAAGAAATAATGAGCAAGCAATTAAAAAATCACGAGAATTATTAGCTGATAAAATTCCAGTACAAGTAATCTTATCAGCACTTCACAATAGTTATATGGAACTATTTCAAGTAAGAAATGCACTTGATCATAAAAAAGAGTTAAATATTT
>JAUUZE010000121.1 GCA_030590175.1 Clostridia bacterium | reverse complement strand
TCTTTAGCCATTTTTGCTGTGCCGATTGAGTGAGCAAATCGTTTTGATGATAAATCATTTTGTAATTTTTCAACGATAGAGTTTATGTTCATGAATATAACTTTCTACAGATTTTGGTACTAAATTTTGAATACTTTTTTTATTACTTATTTTTTTTCTTATATCAGTAGATGAAATAGGAATTATCTCCTGTTGTCCAAAGGTAATTTTACAATCATAATTATCACGCAAATATTGTGCTTGCTTATAAATTTCTGTGTGATCATATCCTTTTCTCACGAAAGCAATAAAATGACAAAGTAAAAAAACTTCTTTAAAATTCTTCCAATTGTGTAATTGTAAAACAGTATCTCCACCTATAATATAGTGAAGAGAATGTTGTCTACCATAGAGTTGTTGATAATACTTTAATGTATCAACTGTATATGTTTTTCCTTTTCTCTCAATTTCTAGGGAATCTACTACTAATCTGTCATGATTCATTGTGGCTAATAAGCACATTTCATAGCGATCATAACTTGATAAAATTGTGGTTGCTTTTTTATGAGGTGGATTGCCCGATGGCAAAATTACTACATCGCTTAATTGTTCATTTAAGATAGCATAATTAGCCATTTCAATATGACCATTATGTATTGGATTAAATGTACCACCTAAAATTCCTATTTTCAAAGCTTACCAATATCCTTTCTATAGTGATTATTAGTAAAATGAATATGTGAAACGGCTGCATATGCCTTTTCTATTGCTTGGTCTAGCTTTAAAGCTGTTGCACTCACACCTAGTACTCTACCACCATTTGTATATAGTATACCATTATCTACTCTGGTACCGGCATGAAACACTATAATATCTTTAAGGCTATCTGCTTGCTCTACACCTGTTATTTCATATCCTTTTTTATAGGACACAGGATAACCACCTGATGCCATAACAATACAAGCACATGCTTTATCGTCAAATACTAAATCAATTTCTTCTAATTTTTCTTCAATAATTGCATCCATTATATCAACTAAATCATTTTGTAATAATGGCAAAATAACTTGTGTTTCTGGATCGCCAAATCGTGCATTGTATTCAACTACTTTTGGTCCATCTTTAGTAATCATTAACCCAAAATATATAACACCTTTAAAAGGACGTCCTAAAGAAGTCATTGCTTTAATTGTGGGAATAAAAATTTGTTGTTCACAAAGCTTAGCTAATTTTTCATCATATATACCACTAGGACTAAAAGCACCCATTCCACCTGTATTTAGCCCTTGGTCATTATCAAGTGCTCGTTTATGGTCTTGTGAGGAAATCATTGGGTAAATTGTCTTACCATCAGTAAAAGCTAGTACAGTCACTTCACGGCCTGTCATAAACTCTTCTATAACAATTGTGTCGCCAGATGAACCAAACTTTTTACCGCTCATCATCTCATGGCATGCCTTTATTGCTTCATCTAAAGTTTTTGCTATGATTACACCTTTACCTAAAGCTAAACCATCTGCTTTTATAACAATGGGCATTAATTGTTCTTTTAAATATTCGATTGCTAAATTAACATCACTAAATACTTCGTAATTTGCTGTGGGAATATTATTATCTTTCATTAATTGTTTTGAATATGATTTACTAGCTTCTAAAATTGCAGCATCTTTTTTAGGTCCAAATGCTCTGATTCCTTGTTTTTCCATTTCATCCACCATGCCTAAAGCTAGTGGATCATCAGGTGCAACAAAAACCATATCAATTTGTTCTTTTTTTACGAAATCAATCATTTTTTGTATATCAGTTGCTAAAATATTAACACAAGTTGCCAAATTAGCAATACCCCCATTACCAGGAGCACAGTAAAGTTTTGTTACTTTTTTGCTTTGATTAAGTTTCCAAATAATGGCATGTTCTCGCCCACCGCTACCAACAACTAATATTTTCATATTGATTCCTTTATTTATTTTTATTTACAATGTAAATTGTTTGTTTTTTTGTTTTTACATCAATCATTTTAACCATCAACGATACCTTATTATCATCATCTAAATAATCCCAAAATGTATTAGCATTTTCTTTAATTGAATTATACAAAGGCACTGCATATGGTTCACCGGTAAAGGATGGTAATGGGTTTCCATCATCATTATATGTTGTAATACAATGACCAATTCCTTTTATAAATGAACTATATTGGAAAAAAGACTTTATTTCATGCTTTTCATTATTATTAATAGTTTTAAGAATTGATAATTTGTATGTCAATTCATCAGCATTAATAATACCTGAAATTCTAGGTGTGAAATTAGGTCCATCAGGTTCGAAGCATCTGGTTTCTAAAGCATTAGAAAAAGATTTATTCTGTTTTAAGTATTCATAAATAGTTTCTGTTTGATCCCCATTGGTAATAATATGGTATTGATTATATTCTTTACATGGATAATAGATTATTAAGCTTGGATCACTTAGTTTACTTTCATCATAAGCTTTTGTTCTAACAAATAAATCATCTTGTTCAAAAATTCTATTTCTTGAATTAGGGCTTCGTCCCATAATCCAATAAACTTGTATTAAACTTTTCTCATCAGGTGACATACCAATAACTATTCCCCTACCAGGATAAATAGCATATTTTAAGTTATTTTCTTCTGTTTTTAAATTCACAACTTTACCTTTCTTTAATGATGGAATAATCGCTTGCCTGTATTAACCATCACAATACCATATTCATCACAAGCGTTAACTACAATAGAATCCCTTACTGAGCCACCTGGTTGAACAACATATCTAACTCCACTTTTGTATGCTCTATCAATATTATCTCTAAATGGGAAGAAAGCATCTGAGCCCAATGATACATCAGTCAATTTTGACAACCACTCACTTTTTTCTTCTTTGGTTAATTTTTCTGGAATTGTTGTAAAAAAATCTTTCCAATAAGCTTGCTCTTGTGGTGATAATTCATCTAAAAGATACATATCAATTGCATTATCACGATCTGGTCTTTTTATTTTTTTAACAAATGGTAAATTAAGTACTTTTGGATGTTGCCTTAAAAACCAGTTTTCTGCTTTTTCTGCAGCTAATCTAGTACAGTGAATTCTAGATTGTTGTCCAGCTCCACAACCAATTACTTGTCCATCATAAACTAGACAAACAGAGTTAGATTGTGTGTATTTTAGTGTGATAATTGAAACTAGAAGGTCAAGTTTTACATTTTCTGAAAGCTTTTTATTCTTAGTAACAATATTGGATAATTCGCTAATTGATGGTATATAGTTATTTCTATCTTGTGAAAAAGTAATACCAAATATATTTCTCACTTCTTCACCAGTAAAATCGTAATTTTCATCAATTTGTACCACATTGTAATTTCCACCTTTTTTTGCCAACAAGATATCTAAGGCTTCTTTACTATATGATGGAGCAATAACACCATCAGATACTTCTTTTTTAATTAGTAAAGCTGTTGCTTTATCAACTTTTTCACTTAAAGCAATCCAATCTCCGAATGATGACATTCTGTCAGCTCCTCTAGCCCTTGAATATGCACAAGCTAATGGTGATAGTTCAATTTTCCCTACAAAATATGCTTTTTTCATGGAATCACTTAGAGGTTTACCTATGGCAGCTCCAGCTGGTGAAACATGTTTAAAAGATGCAGCACTTGCCATGTTTGTTGCTTTTTTAAGTTCTTTTACTAATTGCCATGAATTAATAGCATCCATAAAATTTATATAGCTTGGGTTACCATTTATTACTTTGATTACATCATCTCTAAATTTTAGATTTGCTTTTTCTTGTTGTGGATTACATCCATACTTTAATTGTAGTTCGCCCATTTTTTCTCCTTATATAAATGTTATTGGTTTATCACTTTTAATTACTTCTCCAATAATATAACCATTGTAATCGCTAGCTATTTTTTTACTATCGCTTCTATTTACAGCTACAACCATTCCAATTCCCATATTATATGTATTATACATACTATTATCATCAATTTTACCCATGGTTTGGAGTAGACTAAAAATTGGAAGAATAGGCCATGAGTCTTTTTTTATAACAGCTCCTAATCCATCTTTAAGCATTCTAGGAATATTTTCAATAAATCCACCACCTGTAATATGTGAAATACCTTTAACCTCATAACTATTAATCATTGATAGAATTTCTTTTACATAAATTGTAGTTGGAGTTAATAGACTTTCTCCAATAGACATACCTAATTCATCATAATATTTTGATAAACTTTTTTTATCTTCACCAACTACTTTTCTAACTAGTGAAAACCCATTACTATGAACACCACTTGATGGTAGTCCTATTAAAACATCACCGTTAACAATATTATCTTTATCTATTATGTTTTCTTTATCAACTATACCTACTGAGAAACCTGCTAAATCATATTCATCTAATTTGTAAAATCCTGGCATCTCTGCTGTTTCTCCACCAACTATGGCACAATCAGATTTTACACAACCAGTAGCAATCCCTTTTACAATTTGTTCTATTTTTTCAGGGTAATTTTTCCCACAAGCGATATAATCAAGAAAAAACATTGGTTTAGCACCAGAACATATAATATCATTAACACACATTGCAACAGCATCAATACCAATGGTATCGTGTTTATCTAGAACAAATGCTAATTTTAATTTAGTTCCTACTCCATCAGTCCCTGAAACTAATACAGGTTGTTTATAGCCTGATAAATCAGGTAGATATAATCCGCCAAATCCACCTATATCTGCTAACACATTACAATTCATAGTTTTAGCTATATGTTTTTTCATAAGTTCTACGCTTTTATATCCAGCTTCTACATCAACTCCAGCGTTCTTATATTGATTCATAATTTCTCCTAGCCACAATTATTTTTTTCCATTTCATCTGGCACTTCCATGGGATAACTTCCATTAAAACAAGCTGTACAAAACCCTACATTAGATCCAATAGGTGTTTTTAGCAATCCTTCTAAACTTAAATATTCTAAACTATCAGCACCAATTAATTGCCTAATTTCTTCAACAGAACTAGTCGATGCAACTAATTGTTTTCTTGTAGATGTATCAATGCCAAAGAAACATGGATATTTATATGGTGGCGAACTAATTCTCATGTGTACTTCTTTAGCACCTGCTTCTTTTAACATAGTTACAATTTGTCTTGTAGTTGTTCCTCTTACAATAGAGTCATCAATCATTACGACTACTTTACCTTCAATTTCACTTTTAATAGGATTAAACTTAATTGAAACACCTCGTTCACGTTGTGTTTGTTCAGGTTGAATAAAAGTTCGTCCCACATATCTGTTTTTTAATAGCCCATGTCCATATGGAACACCACTTTCTCTTGAATATCCTAAAGCAGCATCAAGTCCTCCAGAAGGAGCACCTATAACAATATCAGCTTTTATTGGATGTTCTCTAGCTAAAATCTTTCCAGCTTCAATTCTAGCCATATGAGTGCTAACACCATCTATAATACTATCAGGTCTAGCAAAATATACATGCTCAAAAATACATAAAGATGATTTTTCTTTTTTTGCAGCTTTATAGCTTTCAAGATTTCCTTCTTCATCAATTAATACAATCTCACCAGGTTCTATGTCTCTAATAAATTTAGCTCCCACTGCATCTAATGCACAACTTTCAGATGCAATTACATATGAATTTTCAATTTTACCTAAGCATAGTGGTCGAATTCCATACGGATCTCTCATTCCTACTAATCGTTTTGGTGTAATCATTGTAATAGCATATGAACCTTTAATTTCCTCTACTACTCTCTTAAGTGTATCAACAATATTAGAACTCATTACTCTATATCTAGATATTAGATTTCCAATAACCTCAGTATCATTTGTTGATTGAAAAACTGCACCTTGATCTTCTAATTCTTCACGAAGTTCAGTAGCATTAACTAAATTTCCATTGTGAGCTAGAGCCATATTACCATTACGATATCGTAAAACTAGTGGTTGGGCATTGATTACAGAAGAATCTCCCGTTGTAGAATACCTAACATGTCCAATGGCAATATTCCCTTTTAGATGATCTAATAATATTCTGTCAAAAACCTCAGGAGCTAGGCCCATATCTTTATGGCATAAAATAGTTGGTCCATTTTTAACAGCAATACCAGCGCTTTCTTGTCCTCTATGTTGTAATGCATATAATCCATAATATACCATTCTAGATGTGTCAAATTTGTCATTATTAATAATACCAAATACTCCACAGGCTTCTTTTTGTTTTTCCATAATATAATCAG
>JAUUZE010000093.1 GCA_030590175.1 Clostridia bacterium | reverse complement strand
GGGTCTGTAACCCAAACATCAGTTAGTGGTACATTTCCTGTATTTTCTACTGTAATAGTATATGTTATAGTATCGCCAACTTCTCCATCGTCAATATCTGCATCTTTAGTAATTGTAATATCAGGACTTCCTATTATATCTACTAATTCTTCATCAAAGTCTTCTACTGTTTCTTCTTGACTAGGATAGAAACCTATTACTCCTACTATGTTAAGTACACTACCTACCACTAAATCAGCAGGAAGTACTGTATATGTTGCACTTGGTGAAACTAGTATGCTTGCACCAGATGTTAATGTACCTAAATTGATGTTTAATCCAAGTAGTGGGTCTGTAAGCCAAACATTAGTTAGTGTTACATTTCCTGTGTTTGTTACTTCAATAGTATATGTAATTACTTCACCAACAGCAGCAAACTCTTTATCAGCTACTTTTGTTACTTGAATTGCAGGTGATCCAACTACCCAAACAGTTTCGCTATCTGAATCACTAATTTGTTCTTCATCATACATAACAGTTGCTGTTGCTGTATTATCATAACGACCTAATTGTAAATCATTTAAGGTTAATGTATGAGTTAATGTTACACCTACTACTGTATGACTAGCACCAGTTGCTAAACTAAATGGTCCATAATCTGATATGCCAAGGTTAGGGTCAGACACATAAATATTTTCTAAATAAACATTACCATTATTTGTTACTACTATAGTATATGTTGCAACATCGCCAACTTCACCTGTTTCAATATCAGCTATTTTTGTTATGCTTAAATTAGGTTCTGCAACAAATATTGTAACCACAATTGTTGCTGTATCAACATCAGTAATTGTAGTTTCAAATATCTCTGGTAAACCATATGTACCATAAGCTGTAGCTGTATTTTCAAACGATGGTGTATCATGCTCAAGTGGTATCGTATATGATGCATAAAATGTAAAACTATCGCCTGGAGCTAATGTAACCCATTCGATTTCAGGTGTTGTATAACCAATTGTAGAGTCAACTACATGAACATCATATAAAGAATGTGCAGCTAATGCTCCTAAGTTAGTAACAACAAATGAATAATCTACTGTATCACCTGGTAAATATGGTCCAGGACCATCTACAGCAGTTTTAACTATTTGAATTTCAGGATCAACTGAACCTTCTAATATCCAATAGTTATTTGTTCCAGCACCTAAGTTTCCCTCTTGACCAACCCTTATTCTAGGATCTCTACTTGCAATTGGGTTAACAATATATGTATCTCCATTTACTACAAATGCAGTTATCATAGGTAAATTCTCTGTTGCATTATCTGAAAGTGTAAAACCTCCAGCTCCTGGACTCATTGGGAATAATCCAAGTTCTGAATGTACTCCTCCAAAATCTTTTACAAGTTCTACAAAGACACCAAATTCATCAAATACCGCAAGACCTACATAAACTGTATCTGTTGATACAACTTCGCCTTTTAGATGAATTGAAGTATTTGGTGCGCCAGCACTTATTGGTACTGGTGTTATAACTGTAAATAGAAATACCATTGTCATTAATATCGCTAGTATTTTATTACTTCTTTTCATTTTAATTCCCTCTTTCCTACTCTTTTCTGGTTTAGCTTTTTTATTGTAAAATATAAAAAAACCACCACTTAATAAGTAGCAGCTGATCCGTCCGGTCTGGACATCTGGCTTTGCGTCCCTTCATTCCTAAAGGTTTGCCTTTTTTACATCTTTTTTAGTAGTAGCCGATCGTTCCGGTCTGGAAATCTGGCTTTGCGTCTTTTCATCCCTGAAAATTTGCTTTTTATACTTCCATTCAATTATATTTATAATATACCCTTTATTTTCTTTAGTATCGTAGAAATTGTATTTTTAAACCATTTTCACTAAATATTGTGACTTTTGACTATTGCTTTGTCCTTTAGTCACTTTTAATGTTGTTTTAAATACACTTATTTGAGTCTTTATTATATACCTAATAACCTCCCTACACAATTTTTGATTATATCGTAGTAAAACTACCAATTTGATTGTGAACATCAGGGAGTCTTACACCCCCAATGTCACATCATTTTTTACGGTAAGTTTATTCAATTTCAAGTATATAAATATAAAATATCACTACAAAAATTTTAGTAGTAATCGAACGATCCGGTCTGGACTTCTGACTTTGCGTCACCATATTCCTATGGTTTTGCCTTTTGTACGTTTTATAAAAAATGACAAAAATTCATTTTTTACCTTAAAATTATGTGATATTTCCCTTAAGCATTATTAATTATTTATCTTTCGTGTAAATTTATTATAGCTTTTTAAAACTTTTTGTCAACAAATTTTAAAAAATTACATAATTTCACATAATTATTTTAATTGATAATCAGTGTCACTCTCTTAAAAAATTATGAAGCTCAGTACAACTACTAAAAAAGTTATTATATGCTTTTTCTCTTATATTCTTTATTATATTATGGTAAAATACATCAAAGGAGTTATGCATGAGAATTGTATCTAAATTTGGTGGTAGTTCATTAGCTGATGCTACACAAATAAAAAAAGTGTGTCATATTATTACTTCAAATAGTGATCGTAAATTAATTGTTGTTTCAGCTCCTGGAAAACGATTTAAAGATGATGTCAAAGTAACTGACTTATTAATTTCACTAGGAAATACCCATTTACAAGGTAGCGATGTATCGTATGAATTTAAAGCAGTAATAAATCGTTTTCGCTCAATTGCTAAAGATTTATCAATGGATTTAGAGATTATAGACGATATATCTAAGGATATCTTTTCTAAATATACATCGGATACTACTAATACTGGAAAATATATGGATGCCCTAAAAGCAAGTGGTGAAGATAATTGTGCAAAACTAGTTGCAAAATATTTAATTAGTACTGGTGTTAATGCAGAATATATCAATCCAGGATATGCCGGATTGATTTTATCAGAAGAATTTGGTAATGCGCATGTACTTCCTGAATCATATGATAATTTAGCACGATTAAATAGCAATGAAGCTATAAAAATCTTTCCTGGATTTTTTGGCTATTCCATTCACGGTGACATTGTTACACTACCGCGTGGTGGTTCAGATGTAACTGGTTCTATTTTAGCAGCAGCTGTATCTGCAGATATATATGAAAATTTCACTGATGTTGATTCTGTTTTTGCTGTTAATCCAAATTTAGTTAAAAATCCTGAACCAATTAATGACTTATCATATAAGGAAATGCGTGAACTCTCTTATGCTGGTTTTAGTGTTTTTCATGAAGAAGCCCTAACACCTGTATATTACAAAGGAATTCCTGTACATATAAAAAATACTAATAATCCTGAAGGAAAAGGAACAAAGATTCATAAAGATATAAATAAAGAAAACAGGAATCCTGTTACAGGTATTGCTGGTGACAAAGGTTTTTCTAGTATTTATATTAGAAAGTACTTAATGAATCGAGAAATTGGTTTTACTAGAAAAGTTTTACAAATTCTTGAAGAAGAAAATATCCCATATGAACATATCCCATCTGGTATTGATGAAATATCTATTGTTGTTAGAAAAAAATTCTTAAACATTGATGCTGAGCGAAAAATAATTAAACGTATAAAAAAATTAGGTACTGATGAAGTATATGCAACTCACAATCAAGCATTAGTTATGATTGTTGGTGAAAGTTGTTTAGAAAATGTAAATATACTTGCAATAGCTAGTAAAGCATTTGCAGATCATAAAATCCTTATAAAGATGATTAATCAAGGGTCATCAAAAGTTAGTATTATGTTTGGAATGGATGAAAGGTATTATGAAGAAGCTATTATTGCTCTTTATAAAGCTTTTTTCTAATCTTTTAAAAACTTTTTTACTTTTTCTACATAATCTTCATATCGGCCAGCAACCCAAGTTGCAGTATATGCATTATCTAACCAATTTAAACATTCATATTTAGCATCTTCTAGTGGTCTTCTAATTAGTAATAATTCACTTTTTAATTGCTCTGTAATTTTAAGTTTACTAATCATTGCTTCTTTATCACTATTTATATGTGCTAATCGTAATTGTACTAAATTAAAAAGAAAATAAAATATTGAGTATCCATAATCAAAGCGTTGTTTTTCTAACATTACTGCTTTTATTTCACAATTATCACAACTATCAACTATTACTTTTAAAATCTCTTTTGCTTCATCAAATAATTCCATAGTTTTAGTCATGGAATATGAAGCATTTAAATCAGTACTTTGTTCATTAAATTTACAATGAGTAAGGGGAAATAATTCACCTTCAAAAACTTCCCACATTAGAGACTTTTTTGATTTTCCTTCTTTTTCAAATTGATAATGTTTTAAATATTTAGAGTTTTTAGACAATTCTTCTAATTTATTATGAAATTCATTAACTAATTTTTCTGATACTGGAAAAACATCTTTATAATAATTAGATAGAACCAAAGAACTATTAACTTTTGTATCACTAAGAATTTTTGCTATTAAATAATTATTTACTGTTAACATTCCCCATTCTAGCGAGGTAATATGCATATAGTAAAAATGTCTTGTATTATTTACATAATAAAATGGTAAATCATGATTTATTATTGTTGGAAATAAAAATGGCATTGCTGCAAACGAACTAACATTAAAGTATTCACCTATAAAAATTTCACCTTGATATTTTCTATTAGGTGTAACTGCCCACTTATCATATAGTTTTTTAAGGTGGCTATTTGTTTCTGTACAGTTCTCATCATTTATAAAATGTGCATAGCATCTTTCAATTGGGAAAAAAGTAGCAATAATATTTTGATAATCAAAATCTTCAGGTAAGTCAATTATTGGAGGTTCAAGTGTTTCATGATATACAGGTACTAATAATCGAATATTTCGTTTAATTTTTCCTTCAGATCTAGCAACTTTAATTTCTTTATCAAGTTGATATGCTAGCAATAACATTCTAGTTGCATAATTCCCAGTTTTCTCACAATCATTACACTGACACCATGTGCCATTATCATAAGCCCAAAAGTTTAAATAATCACAAAATTTATAATCTCCATCAATTAACGACTGTATAATATTTTGACATAACTCATGTACACCATCTTTATTTGAGGAGCAAATATTATTTCCTGTATAATACCCTTCAGTAGCACGTAAATTTTCATCTCGATTACTGCGCTTACCATCAATGAGTGGAAACCAATTAGGATGATTATCAAAATATGTTTTTTTATTAGGATTTTTATAATCAGTTTTATTAGGATTTAAGTAATTATAAAATACTTCATGACCACCTGCTAAAAGACTAATCCCTCTTTTTTTTAATTCATAATGATTAGTATAATGTTTTACTCTAAGAAAATTAATATGATTTCTAGTCATCCAGTTTATGAATCCATTATGTGTATCATCCATAAACTCACTATAACAACCTCTTGTAATATAATCAGGATTATACACTTCAGAAGTTTCATTAAAATTAATCTGTTTTGGTACAATATTTCCAAAATCATCTGTATTATAGAATTTATATCCTATAAGTGATAAAAAGTAATAAACTGCATTAATTGTTCCTTCTCTAGATTGACCATATAATGAAATATACCAAATCTCATTAATCTTTTTTATTTTTACTGCTCCTTGCTCCCCTACTAGTGAATTATCATTTTGATTACAAATACTACCAATTAAAATAATCACATCAGCTTTTTTATCTAAGTTATTAATTGATACATCATTTGTATACCTTTTTAACTGTGTTTCTAAGTCAATGGCTAAAAAACATTCTGTACAAGTTATGGCACGTTTATCAAGTTCATCCCACCAATTTATATTTGCTTGATCGCTATTTCCCTCATATACATCTTTATATTGTTTTGTATCTACTTTTATTAACCACTTCATAGTTTTCCCCCTACAAAAAAAGATGCCTCTTTAAGCATCTTTTAATAGTTATTTAATAATTTCATTTTTTCTGTATGCACTCCATACATTTTCGAACCAATTATCCTCAGTGGGAATTTTTTTAACATCTTCCCAATTAAACATACATTTTGGTTTATTATCTTTAAATTTGAATGTAACATCACATGCTTTTTTCAGTAGCGCTCCTGAATCTAGTGTAAAAGTAAAATCATCATTTAATTTATCTAATGGTTTTATACCTTCATTATCACTTATAAGATAAGAACCTCTAGAACGTCCACCTTTACTTATAAATTCTTTAATTGCATTTAAGTATACATATTGTGTAACTATAAGATCTTTATTTCTAAAAGCTTCAACTAATTCAAATGGACTACTAATTGATAACTCTTCTTTTAATGAAATTAAATCACTTTCACAATTAGCAATTGCTTTTGTTACAGTATCTAAATTTCTAATATGTGCACCAGCTTTAGTCATTCTCTCTTGTAAAATTTCTCTATTAGAAATTATATTTGAATTACCATTTTCTTTACTTACAGCTTTTGCAAAATCAAAGTTAACACTAACAATATCATTTATTGCTAAAGTAAATTTATCTAGTTCCAAAGGTGCTTGTTGGTAATTAGCATGAATGTATTGTGCAGCTCTAAATGAGCCGACCTGTGTTGAGTTAAGAGCACTTCCACCTGGTCTATATACACCAAATGTACCATTTACTTCTCCTACTGGGAATAAATGAGTAATATTACTTTCATACCATATATTTCCTTTAAGTCCCCCGTTATTATGTTGGGCACAAACAGCTATTTCTAAATATTCACTAGTTAAATCAATACCATTGTTACTATATAGGTCAATAGCAGGTTGATTCATATGAGCTAATCTTTCAATTGGTAAACCAAATAATGCTTTTGAATTTTCAAGGTATTTATAACTTTCACTGCCAAGCATTGAAAAGTCAAATTGATTATCCTTTAATGAACAAGTAGGATTTTGCATGAAGTCCATGTAGACTCTTCTACCTTTAACTTGAATTTCATTATATACTAGTATATCAATAATTGAAGAACCATAATTTGCAATTTTACGAGGGTCAAATGGCCATTGATATCCTTTTAAAAATATACAGTCAAGTAATTTTCCTTTATCATCAAAATATTCATCTAAAAATTCTTTTTCATCATTTCCATCTATATCAGTTGAAATATATCTTGGCATAACTTGTTGATATGTTCCTGAAAGGTTCCATCTAAATTTAATAGAAGCTAATCCATATTGAGATTCTGTTACATTAATACCAGCAGCTCCTGCTTCATATGCAACACCTGAAGAACCAATATGACTTTCAGGATAAACGCTTGTTTTGTATATTCCTGCAGGTCCACCAGTTGCAAATATAACGTTTGTACAATTAAATAGTGTAAAGCCATAATTTTCATTATTTTGTTTTGAAGTATCAATGGTTAAAAGGCCAATTGCTTTATCATCTTTTGTTAATATAGCAATTACAACAAATCCATCAAATATTTTAATTCCTTTATTTTTAATTTGTACTTCTAATTTTTCTGTCATAAATTTTGATGTTAAAGGACCAGCTGATGTAGCTCGTTCTCTAGGATCATGGTCAGTTTTATATCCAATATATTCGCCATACTTATTATGTGGGAATGGTACTCCATATGATGCTAGCTTATAAAAACCTTTAGCAGATAGTGCAGCTTCAACTAAGGCAATATCACCGTGCATAGAACCACCTTCAAATAAAGTTTTTGCCATATCATATACAGAATCAGGAGTATTTCCAGATAACGTAAGTTTATAATAAGTTTGTTTATCACTTCCTGTATTCC
>JAUUZE010000166.1 GCA_030590175.1 Clostridia bacterium | reverse complement strand
TTTTAGGAACTTTCATTGCTATCTCTGCTTTTGTTTTATACTGAATAGCTACACTTAAAGAATTATAATCCTTAGTACTAGGTTTAGATGTAAGTCTTCTTGCTACTTCTAATTGTGTCATAACAACAAGCTCTTTTATAATACTTGATTCCTCAATAATCTTTAGGATAATTGGGGTTGTTATATAGTATGGAAGGTTAGCAACACAAACGACGTTTTTATAATCTATTTTTAAAGAATTTATATCTAAATCTACATCTCTTTTAAGAAAATCTTCACCTATAATAGTTAAGTTTGTATCAGGTATATTTTCAGCTAAAATCTTAACTAATTCATTATCAATTTCATATGCTAAAACATGTTTTGATTTCATTAAAAGATGTTCAGTTAGTCCACCTAGTCCTGGTCCAATTTCAACAACCAAAGTATCTTTATCTATTGTAGGTATCTCGACAATTTTTTGTAAGATATTTTGATCAACTAAAAAATTTTGTCCAAACTTCTTTTTGATGTGAAATCCATGTTTATCTATTGCTTCTTTTGTTTTATTTATTGTACCAATCTTTTTCATTTAATCACTTCCTAGTATCTCACTTATTTGTGATATATTTATGTTAAACATGTTTAGTTTTTTTAGTAATGTTTTCCCATTGTTTAGACCAATACCTAATTCTTCTCCAAGTATCTTTCTTAACTCTTTTGAAGAGTTATTTCCTATTAGTTTTAACCTATACAAATCTTTATACTCAACAAGGTTTTTTGTAGTTTTTGATGATGTATAAAAAGAAGTTAATCCTTTAATAATTACATCCCTTTTTGAGTGTTCAATCCCTACCTTTTTCTTGTTTTTGCTTATACATTCTTTCTTTGGTAAGAAGGCATGCTTTGTTTCACCAACATAGTCATTAATTATCCTTCTAATTCTCTCTCCTTGGTAGTCAGGATCCAGTAATAAAATAAGACCTCTTTTTGTATTTAAAATCTTTAGTTCTTTTAGTGTTTCATCTGATACTTCACTACCGTTTGTTATGTATACATCTATCTTCTCAAATATGGCTTTTAATTTAGCAAGGTCGTGATAGCCTTCAACCACCACAACCTCTTTTATATTGTATTTAGATGAGTCCATTTTCTTTTAAATATACTTCCATATTTTTAAGGTCTGTTGGTATCTCAATTTGTTGAGGACATTTAGGTAAACATTCTCCACAATCAACACATACATCTCCTGAAGCTTCTTTTTTCTCTAAATTACTATAAGCCCAATTTGTATATTTATCATTTTTGTACATTGAATGATGATTAAAGATTCTAAAGTTACCAGGAATATCTACTCCATGAGGACACGGCATGCAATAATTGCATGAAGTACAAGCTACTTTGGATAATTCTAACAATTCTTCTCTAACTTTACCCATTAATGTAAGTTCATCTTTGTTTAATGTCTTAAAATTAGAAAAAGTTTTAATATTATCTTCTACCTGTTCCATAGTTGTCATTCCACTTAATATTGTTCTAGCATTAGTTAATGTTCCTGCCCATCTAAATGCCCAAGAAGCAATTGATGCTTCTGAATCCTTATCTTTTAATAGCTTTTCAACATCAGAATTAAATTTGGCTAAACTACCACCTTTAACAGGTTCCATTATAATTACAGGGATTCCTTTTTCTGTTAGTATTTTATACCCTGTCATACCTTGTTGATGATGAATATCCATATAATTTAGTTGTATTTGCACAAAGTCCCAATTATATAAATCTACCCATTTTTTAAATGTAGGAAGATCATCATGAAAACTAAATCCAATATTTCTAATTTTACCTTCATCTCTATATTTTTCTAACTGTTCAATAACTTTTAGTTCTTGAACTTGTGTATATCTTTCTTTGTTAACTGCGTGAATTAGGTAAAAATCAAAGTAATCTACTCCACATTTTTTTAATTGCTCATGAAAAATTCTATCGATATCGTCATTATCTTTACATTCCCATAAAGGAAGTTTATTTGCTAAGTAAAATTTTTCTCTATCATAGTCTTTTATAATATCTCTAACAATTAATTCGCTTTTCCCACCATGATAAGGATATGCAGTGTCAATATAGTTAACCCCATTAGCCACAGCATAATCAACCATTCTTTTAGATTCTTTAAAATCCACCTCTCCATTATCGAGAACTGGAAATCTCATACATCCAAACCCTAATAAAGAAACATCTGATTGAAGACCTTTAAATTGTCTTGTTTCCATAATTATTGCTCCTTAAAGTATTTATTTTTAACATTGGGTCTTACTATTACTCTAATAGCTTGTTTTACTACTTCAATATTCAAATTACCAGAATTTGATTCTTCACCATCAGTGTTCCATTTGTGGTGATGATCTGTATATATCTTAAGCTTTGATGTTTGGATCCTGTAAACTGCAGGTAAAAACTTAGGACCTATTATAAATGAAATAAAATATATTAAGTTGTTAAATAAAGGTACATATCTATATGCAACTAAATCAACTAAGCCATCATCTAGTACCGGCTTATTAATCATGTTAAATCCAGCAACTTTTCTTGAGTTAATTACCATGATTAACGAAAAGTATCCTCTTAAAATACCGTTATCATGCTCTATTTTTGTTTTTATCATTGGTATAGTAAAGAATTCTTTTAACCCTGTAATTATATATGCAAAATAACCTAGGTACTTCTTCAACTTAGAATCTGTAACATAAGAAATATCAACATATGTTCCAATACAATTTACATAAAGGAAATAACCACTATTACTTTTAGCTATGTCCATTTTTACAGGTTCACCCTCTAAAATTATATCCATTGCTTTACGAACATTTTTTGGTATTTTTAATGTTCTTGCAAAATCGCAAGTAGTTCCAGATGGAATATACCCTATTCTAGGGTTATTATCACATACAGCAATTCCATTAATACATTCATGTATTGTTCCATCTCCACCTGATATAACTAACAAATCAATATTACTCATACAAGCGTCTTTAGCAATAGTAATCGCATGCCTGGGTTTTTCTGTAGCAATTACAGAAGTATTATATCCAGAATCTTCAAGTCGTTTAACAACGTAATCAAGATGATTAACGAAGTCTTTTTTCCCACTCTCTGGGTTGTATATAACTAAGCACTTTTTCATAATACCCCTCTTTTCACTAGATAAATATTATACCATATTTTTATATTTATATATAAACAATAAAAAAAAGCTGAAATCAGCTTTTTTATTTTACTAATACTTGTGAAGCAGTGATAATAGCCGTTTTATAAACGTCTTCAGAACTACATCCTCTTGACAAATCATTAACAGGACTATTTAATCCTGCAAGTATTGGTCCCATAGCATCAAAATTTCCTAACCTTTGTGCTATTTTATATCCAATATTACCCGAATTTAAATCTGGGAATATAAATGTATTTGCTAGGCCTGCTACTTTGCTTCCAGGATATTTCTTAAGACCTACTCTTGGAACAAATGCAGCATCAAATTGCATTTCTCCATCTATTTCATACCCTGAGTTTAGTGCTTTTGCTAATTTAGTAGCTAATTTAACTTTTCTTGTTTCTTCTGTATCAGCACTTCCGTTTGTAGAAAATGATAATAGTGCTACTTTTGGTACAATTCCAAACATTTCTGCTGCTTTTGCTGATTCAACTGCAAACTCCGCAAGCATCTCTGCTGTAGGGTTTCCATTGATTGCACAATCACCAAAAATGAATTTTTGTTCATCTCTAACCATTAAGAAATATCCAAATGTTCTAGAAATTCCTGGTTTTGTTTTTATGATTTGTAATGCCGGTCTAACAGTTTCTCCTGTAGAACGAGTTGCTCCACTTACTAAACCATCAGCCAT
>JAUUZE010000068.1 GCA_030590175.1 Clostridia bacterium | reverse complement strand
TATAAAAAATTACAATATATACAAAGTAATATGACAAGTATGGTTGATCAAAAAACATTGATTAATTTTGCACAAAAAAATGGTATTGATGCATTATATGAAAAAGCACAAAAATTAGAAGGTATTTACAGGTTTATCAGAAAAGGTAAAAGTGCAATGAGTGGAACAACGGACGACGAGTTTTAAAATAAAATAAGGAATATATATGATAACAAATAAAGACAGACTAATATTGGAAGCTTATCAAGGCATTGATAATCAAAAAGACAAATTGCAAATAATGGCAGAAAGCTTTTGGGACAACATATATAATAAATCATTGTTGATTACAGAAGCTAAAGAAGAAAAACAATTTTTAATTGAAATGGAAGATAAACTCATACGTCAGGCTTTGTGGTTGACAGAAGCAGAGCTTCCTAGGTTCTTTGAAGTACTTGAAGAGGGTTGGAAAGATAAACTTAAAGCTATCGGTGGGGCATTGAAAAAAGGTGTTGACAAAGTAAAGAAAGTTGCTTTAGACCAAGCTAGTGATGAAAACAGTGCTTTTAATAAAGCAGGTAAAGGTTTTAAAAAAGCAACTAATAAAGTTGCAGGTGCAGTAATTAAAGGTGCAGGTAAAGTTGCAAAGGCTTCAGGAAAAGCAGCCGTGGCATTTGCAAAAGAAGTTATACCTGATGATTGGCAGAAAAAAGGTGCAGAAGTTATTGCTAAAGTTAAAGCAAAATTAGGTGCAGTTTATGACCAAAAAATTAAACCTAAATTAATGGAATTTGGAAATATGGCTAAAAAAGCAGGTAATATATTAATCCCACCTGAAGCAGTACAAGCTATTGTTGACAATGCTAAAAATAACCCTACTATGAAAAAACTATTGGGAAAAATGGGAACTGATGGAGAAAAGACAATTGGAAACTATATGTCACAAGTACTTAAAGACAATAAAGGGTCATTGCTTGCGGCAGTAGCAGCTTTAGCATTTCCACCCGCAAGTATGGCAGTAGGTATTAAAATAGCAGCAACAGTGCTTATACCTATTATTTTCGATGGAATGATAGCTTATCAAAGTTTCAAAGATGATCAAGTAAAAGCAGCTGAAAAACAAGGTGCTAAAATTTATTCTGAATTTGAGGCAATGAAAAAAGAAGGAAAATTAAAAAACGTTAAACCACCTAAAGAATTAGGAATTGGTCAACCAAATATGGTAACAGCATAAAGGAATAAATATGTACACAAAACAAGATAAATTAATATTGGAAGCTTATGATAGAAGTATCAATGAAGCTATCGATCCTAATTTAAGTATCAAAGATTATTTAGGTAAAATAACTAAATCTATATCAATGCTTAAAGGATTTAAACAAACATCTCAAACTATTATGAGTTTTATTAATATTGGTAATCTTGTTAACAAAGGAGTTAATGCTTTTGATGGAGTTGATGTTGAAGCTCCTGAAGGTTCTGGAGGTGGTGAGATTGATACACAAAAAAATGCAAATAATATAATGGGATTATCTGACAATAACGATAAATTAGTTGATGGTTATGCTGATGCTATAGATAACGGTAATACTCCAAGTAAAGAACAATTGATTGCTGTTGTTAAACAAAAGCTTGTAACTGATCACGATATTCAACCAGACCAACTTGATAATATTAAATTTAATTCTGAAGGAGGAGTCCCAACACAAGCAACAGTTGATGGTAAAACGATAGATTTAACAACAGATCTAGAAAGTGATGAAATATCACGGGTGAATAGTGCAAGAGATATGAAACGTTCTATGGGGAATGAAACACCAGAGAATCTTAAAGGTTCTGGAGCTGAAAGTGGTTCTGAAGGTGGGAATGATGCTGATTCTCCTGATGGTGGTTCTAGTGGAGGTGGAAATATGCCTGACGATCCAACAGGTACTGCTAAAAAATTAGGATTAACCTCTGCAAAAGATAATCCTGTAAATGGTCATTATGATATGGATACACAAAAATCTTTCTTAAAAACAAAGTTATCTGGATATAAAAATATATCACTTAACCAAAAAAATCTACTTTCCGAATTAGGAGAAGATTATGATCCAGAATCAATAGATAAAATAGTGGCAAGTGGAGATCAAGATAAAATAAAAAGTTTAATGAATCTAGCAAAAGGTATTTCTGATAAAGATTATGATTTTTATTCTCATGCAACAACTGACGATATCTATAATCAAATTATAAAGGCTGATCCGAATATTGACACAGAATTGGCGAAGAAAGGTGCAGATAAGTTCATTAAAAGTCTTAAATTCTATAGTAGTGGTGATCAAGATGCTATGCAACGATTCGTAATTAAAAACTTTCAAGATGATGTTTTGAAATCTACACATTATGGTGTAGCTAAAGATTTATCTAGTAGAATTAAAAATTCATTATCAAAGTAGGTTTAAATTTCGTAAATTAGTACTATTTTATAATAAGGAGTAATTTATGAATATTTTATTTAATGAACAAAAAATACACAGGGTATTTGATGGTATTGTAGAATGTCTTTTAAATGAAGGGTTAATTTCTTCTTATGATATTACTAAACTACAAAAACATTTAAAGAAAAAATTCAAAAATAACATATATATTATTAATCCGTCAGAAGAAGAATTTAAAAATCGAAATTATGAATATACTGCATATACATTCAATATATCGTATAAAGGTAGTGATAAGGATACATTTGTAAAAGAAATTAATAAATGTTTAGATTTATTTGGATATTATATTTCAACTAATAAAAACAACTTGTATATGATTGAACCAAGACGACCTATTAAAATTAATGATATTATGAAAAAAGATGGTATAAAAGAATTATATCATATAACTCCTAACTCTAATTTAAAAAAAATTCAGAAAATAGGATTAGCACCTAAAGGAAATGAAACAACATTTTATCACCCAGATGATAGAATATATCTTGTAAGTGTAACAGAATTAAAAATTAAAAGTATAGTTAAAATGTTAGCAAAAAATAAAAAGATTAAATTTGATGAGTTTACTGTTTTTAAAATTAATTATAATGACAAATATGATTATTATCTTGACGATATAGCCACATTTAAACGAGAGAATATGATAGCATGTTTTGTGTTGAAGAATATTCCACCTAATGAATTAGAAATAATAGATATTAATTAATATTTTATGATAAATTTAACATTACATCAAGACCGTGGGAAAATAAACGCTGATAAAACTATCTTTGATAGAATTATTTCCGAATTTACTACCCCTAACCCTGCTCACAGGTTTTCAAAATACGCAGAATCTACATTAAAATCAATTTCATTATTTGGAACATTTGAAGTGGGTCTTACTTATGATGTAATTAAAGTAATTAAAACCATATATCCAAACGAAGAAATAATAATCGATAAAGAATTGTCTGATATTTTCCGTCCAATAAATATAACATCTGATATTATTGTCCCTACAAATATTGATTACAGTTATCGTGACTACCAGCAACGTGCTATTGAAATGTCTTTGAAATATGGAAGAGGTATTGCATTACTACCAACTGCTGCAGGTAAATCTTTAATTGTTTATGGTATTTTAAAAAATTTAATAGAAAAGAAAGTCATTAAAAATTCTGTAATATTAGTTCCCAACTTACAATTAGTTACACAAATGAGAGATGATTTAATTAAATATGGTCTAAGAGAATCACAAATTTCAACATTCAGTAGTTTCAGTCCTGAACTTCAAAATACAGAAGTAATTATAACTAACAGACAATGGTTGGAAAAATTTACATCTAAAGAAATTAATAAAAGAAAAAGAAAAAATACAGATTTAAGAAAAACTAAAACTATAATCGTTAATATGAATTTAACCGAATTTAGTAAATATATTAACGATAAAAAATATAAACATCCTAAAAAATATTTAAATTGTTTGAACGAAAAAGATTATTCATTTGATAAAGTTAAAAATATATTTGTGAAAGATATAACAAAAAAAATAGATAACAACGTTAAAAGAATTCAAAATATCGGAAATTATATTGATAAATTGTATGATTTTGATTGTTTAATTGTTGACGAAGTTCACGGAATTACATCTAAAAATATTATAAGTAATTTTGTAAAACAGTCTAAGACTAATATTCGTTTCGGTCTAACAGGAACTATGCCTGAAAGTATTTATGAAAATTGGCATATAAAAGGAATAATTGGTCCTATACTTCACACAGAAAAAGTATACAAACTTCAAGAACAAAAATATATAGCAGATATAAATATTATTAATATTTTATTTAAACATAATCATGTTCCTAAATTTGTAGATTATAAAATAAAATACAGTAACCCTGCTTTATATAAAGAACAATGCGAGAAAGCGTTTTATCATGAATGGCAATATATTGAAAGTTATTTGCCGTCTAATCAAAAAATTGCGACGTTAGCATCAAAACTACAAGGTAATACTTTGTTGTTATTTGATCACATAGAACATGGTAACATACTATTTAATTTAATTAATAGTCAAAACAAACACTTTATTGATGGAAGTGTAGAATTAGATGACAGGAATGATATTAAAAAAATTATGGAAAACAATACTAATATTATACTAGCAGGAAATGTAAAATGTGTAGGAACAGGTATAAGTATTAAAAATATAGATAATATAATTTTTGCTATATCTGGAAAAGGAGTGACTAAAATTATACAAGCATTGGGGAGAGGCTTGAGACTTAGAGAAGGGAAAACCAAATGTAATCTATTTGACATACATCATAATTTTTATTATAGTAATAAACACTCTGATACAAGAAAAGAGTTATATCAAGAATTTTATCAAAAATCAAATTTTAACGAAAAAATTATAAATATTAATTAAAATATCAAATAATGGTTTAAAATACGTTGAAACGTATTATATTATTATAAATAAATAAAAGAGAAATCTTTGAGTTCATAGACAAATAAATATAGAATTAGTGTCATAAACGTAGCGACAGATACAGGAACTACAGCTCCGATAACAAGGAATGTTGGGTATCGACCGTTGGGTGTGCGAAAGTGCAGTGAACTATGAATGAAATAGGGTTACAGACCAACCGTGCCCTCTCTAGTGATATAATAGTAGTTAAATCTACAACAGGAACATACTTCGTGTGTATGGTTATATCAACGAATCTTCATAGCAGAAGTAGAATTCTGAAACTTTAAAGGCTTGTACTGGATAGTAATTTACTTAAAACTCCCCGCAGTTCCGGGGTAATTCAATTTATTTATTTGTTGTTTAAGAAATGTATTAGGCAAAGCGTAGGTATGGTTTCAGACATAGTTATACATACCAAGATAACCGCAGTTGATGAACATAAACACCGAAAAACTGGTGTTAATCAACACTTTTATATATCTTTACAGGCTGTTAATTCAGTATTCTGTTAAATTTTTACTTTACAAACATTTGTAAGGTAAAGTTCCGTTTTGGCTTACCTGCATAGACAGTTAATAATTTTAAATTCTTTTTAATAAAACTGTTACAAAATATCATATTTTTCATAAATATCTTTTTATACTCTTTATAAAAGATAAAATTTTTCATATCAAAATTATATTTTTCTGTTTTTCTTCTATTTTTTATAAATAAATGTAATAAGTAAATTTATAAAACAAGGAGATTATAAAATGGCTATACAAAGAACTATACAACATCCAGGTGTTGAAATAACAGAAGTTGATAAAAGTCAGTACACTCCTGCTATAGAAGGAACATACTGTTTGTTAGCAGGATATGCAGATAAAGGGGAAGAGTTAAATCCATTGATTGTTTCTAACTCTCAGACATTTGAAACGATATACGGTCAACCAACTAATGAAGCTGAAAGATACTTTTATTACACTGGTCAGGAAATCCTGAGAACTGGTGGAACATTAGTAGCAGCTAAAATGCCTTACGATAATGTTATCAGTAATCATTATAAAGCAATTGGTGTTACCATTAGTGAAGGTAATAATATTTCAGGTTTTATGGACACTAGTGTTACATCAGGACAAATTGAAGATGTAGGTTATACTGATTTTGCAACAATTACAAATTCAGATGCTTTAAATATATCAAGAAATGAATATGATCAAGTATTGGCTGGGTTAACAACAGCAGGTGCAACGTTTCCTACTACAGTATCAACATATGATTTTTTATTAGTTAATAATAATAAAGATAGTGTTAATGGTGCAAATGAAAATGAAGGTATAGTTGTAGCCATTGTTGATCCAATTGATGCAATGAATATACAAAGAGTGTTAAGTGGTGCAAGTGATACAGACCAAATGGATTTACTCAGTGGTATTAGTACTCCTGATTTAAGAGATTATATTGATGGCAATGATTTTTCTGTTAATTTAATTAATGATTTTAGTAAATCTAGTGTAAGTGAAGATATCATGAGACAGTTTCCTGCTATTGAATATTTAAGTGGTGGATCACTTATCAATAAAGAATATTCTCATCATATGGGAATTGTAGTATGTCAAGTATTTGCTGGGGAACAAGAAGAAGGCAAACTTAAAATTGGTATTCTTGAAGCATTTGTAGGAAGTATTCATAATGACCAAAGAGACCCTGCTACAGGTCAAAGTATATATTTAGTAGATATGGTTAATGCTGGTAGTAATTATTTCCAAATGTTTTATAATAACTCTGGTGGTTCTTTACCTACTTGGGATTTAGAGACACAGGATAATAATACAATTCTTTATAAAGCATCTAGTGTTTACCCTTTAATTGGGTTTACTAAATTAGAAGCTGAAAAGAAAATACAGGGTGGACAAATTAAATCAGAACTACAAAAGGTATTTGAAAAAGTCAGTAATATTGACCAAATTCAAATTGATGTTGTAGTTGATGGTGGATTGTCTACTATTGGACAATTTACAGATGATGCTGGTGGTTCATTATATGACCCTATAACAGATATTGATCCAGATGATGTCATAATACAAGATTCTAATAGTTTAGCTACTTGGAGAGACATTGTAAGTGAAATGATACTTTTCTGTAGAGACGTTCGTAAAGATTGTATGACTATTGTTGACGTTCCAAGACACTTGGTTCTTGAAGGTGATATGAAATATATCCGACCTACTAAACCTAGTAATACCTTTAGTGAACAGATTGGACAGAAACTTAAATACGTTACAGGACTTAATAGTAGTTATGCTGCATTATATGGTAACTGGTTTAAAATGGTTGATGGGTTTACAGGAAAGAATTTCTGGATTCCTCAGTCAACTAAAATGGCTGGTATTTATATCTATAATGATAGAATTGCTAATATTTGGGATGCACCTGCAGGTCTAAATAGAGGTATTATTTATGGCGTAAACGATTTAGCATATAATCCAAACGGAAAAGATGCTGATCAACTTTATATCAAATCTATTAATTATGCACAAAAATACCCATTAGACGGGTTTATTGCAGAAGGACAGAAAACTACTCAAGTTAAACCAAGTGCTTTTGATAGAGTAAATGTTCGTAGATTGTTCTTGAGACTTGAAAGATTAGTATATGAAGTAAGTAGATACTTTGTATATGAACCTAATAACTATTTCACAAGAAGACGTTTAGTTGATATGGTTGATCCTATTTTCAGTCGTATTAAACAACAGGGTGGTATGTACGATTACGAAATTGTATGTAATGACAGTAATAATACACCTGACGTTATAGATAGAAATGAATTGAAGATTGCTTTCTTCATAAAACCTGTTAAAACAGCAGAATATATATTAGTAGATTTTGTTGCAGTTAATACTGGAACAGATTTTAGTGAAGTTATTAATGAAATAATTTAAAATTTCATAAGACATAGTGTATTATAAATAAGCCCTCTTTTTGAGGGCTTATTTTTTTTTATTTAGAAATTTTCATTTATTTTATAAATATATACAGAAAGACAATATTTAATAATATATATAAGGAGAAAGTATGACACATTTGAGCGAATATTATAATAAAATGAAAGAAGTTGGTGTTAGATTAAAACATCAATTTTTAATCGACATTCCAAGACTTGGAGCAGATTTAAAGTTTTTTGCAACTACCGCAGATTTACCTGGAAGAACATTAGAGGAAACTGAAATACCATTTCATGGATTTAATATGAGAATACCTACAGTTACGTCTTTTGAAGGTACAATGGATATTAACATTCGTTCGGATATGGGTAATGAATTAAGAACTCTTTGTGATATATGGCAAAACGATCATGCTAATTTAGCAATGGGTGGAGGAGGAAAGAAAAGAATTCCTAATGAAGTCGCACATTTATCTTTACTTGATGAAACATTAGGTAATGCTTATAAGAATGGTACTGAAAACGTCCAACAAGATATATGTAATGAAATTGCAAAAGGTAGTACATCTATTAATACTACAGGTTGTAAAAATGGAGCAGTTTTACGACAATACACTTTGGTTGGTGTTTACCCTAAATCGTTTGCAGCACTAGGACTAGATACAACCGTAGCTGATGTAGCTGAGTTTTCTTTGACATTATCTTACCAGTATTGGTATGATAGAACAGGTAATACTGTACGTGATCCTCTTGGCGGCGGTTCAAATGGTAGTTAACTAAAACGTAAATATATTTTATAACCCTCACTAGTTAAGTGGGGTTTATTTTTATAAATATATACGAGGTATATATGGCTAATTCACATTTATCAACATTTTTACATTATTTACAAAGTGACAAAACTGAATTTCAGATTGCACAACGTTCTTATTTCTTGGTTTCCTTTACTTTTCCAAATGGTGATCCTGTATTTGAAAGAAAGATGCCTAAATATTTTCAAGATGGTAGTGATAAACAGAAATTTTTTAAAAGAGATTACCTGACATTTTTAGTACAAACTGTTGATTTACCTAAATTAAGTGTTAGTGGTGGAGCAAAAGGTGGAGACGGTTATAGTATTGTCAACTTTGAAGGACAAGCTAAAGGACCTGGTAAATTTATTGTTTTACCTGATGGTGCAAAAAGTATTGATATTAAATTTTTGGATACAGAAACCCCAGTTTTTGAAAATTATTTTTATCCATGGATGAATGAAGTTGCATCATTTGAGTACAGTAGTAGCAGTCATCCATTTGCTAGAGCAAATATTTATATAGACCTGTTGTCAAATGATATGAAAAGAATTACACAGACATATATTATACGAGGAGCTTACCCACATTCAATTGAATTACCTGATTTAAAGCAAGCACCTTCTACTACACCTACTCGTACAGTTACATTTGACTTTAATAATTTAGAATTATCAGATAAAAATGGTGTAACATTTAATGATAATAATATTTTAAATAATGATTTCGTATCTCAAATATGTAATCAATTAGATAGTCCGTATGAGCAAAAGAATACATTGTCAAATTTTGAGAAAAATATGGACAGAATATATGATCAAAAAGATATAGTGAAAATTAATAGAGTCAGTGTAGTATAAACAAGGAGATAAAATGAGTTTAAATATTAATGCAGCAATGGAAATGTTAGAAAAATCGTTTGGAGAAAGTGTAAGTAAAATTTACATTCCCTCATTAGAAAAAGAAGTTGACTTCAAACCTCTTACCGTAGGGATGCAAAAAAGTATTTCAAAAATGTCTTTGGATTTTGATACTGATATTGATTACCAATTATTAAAATTTTCTATATTAAAAACACTTTGTATTGATGAATCAATTAATTTCGTTAATTTAACAGAAATTGATTTTACTTCAATATTAGCACAATTAAGAATTAATAATTATACAGAACCTCTTAAATTAGTTGTCAACTGTAGCAGTTGTAACAACCAGTTTAACATGGATGTTAATATGGATCAAATTGTTGATAATTGCAAAAAATATAAACATAAAACGATTGAAATAGAAAAG
>JAUUZE010000131.1 GCA_030590175.1 Clostridia bacterium | reverse complement strand
GAAATAATGATTGTTGTCAGATTACAGAATGATTTTAGACAACTATTATCAACAATTATGAATAATAAAACAAAATTTCTAAATTTTTACCAAAAATCCCAAAACTACTTTACACTAACATTTTGCTAGATATAATTATGCTAATCATATCTATTGACAAGGCAAATTACATATTATAATATTATAATATGTTAATTTATTAACAAGGAGTTGTTATATGTACCAAGATCAAGCTATTATTGAAAAGAAGGCTGACATTTTAAAAGCCCTTTCCAATCCAATAAGATTATGTATTGTGCGCGGTTTACTAGAAAGTAAAAGTTGTACAGTTTCTCATATGCAATCATGTATTAACTCTTCACAATCAACTCTATCTCAACATGTAGGAAAATTAAAAGCTTATGGAATAATAAAAGGAGAACGTGTTGGAAAAGAAATAATATATTCAATCGTCAATGACGATGTCAAAAAAATAATCACTATTTTATTTAATTAAGGAGAAAAAATGGATAACACTTATGTAATTATCGGCGGTGTCGCCGGTGGTGCTAGCACTGCGGCTAGGCTTAGAAGACTAAATGAGCAAGCAACTATTATTATTATTGAAAGAGGACCATATATATCATTTGCAAACTGTGGTCTCCCTTATCATATTGGAAAAGTTATTGAAGATAGAGATGAGTTAATTCTTCAAACCCCTGAAAGTTTTAAAGAACGATTTAATATTGAAGTTCGAATTAATCAAGAAGTTACTACAATTAATAATGATATAAAAGAAGTAGCGATAAAAAATCATATCACAGGCGAAAGCTATCAATTACCATATGATAAATTAATTATATCAACAGGGTCAATGCCATTAAAACCACCTATTCCAGGAATTGATGGAGATGGGATTTTTTCACTATGGACAATTCCTGATATGGATAAAATCATTAAATATATTGAGAAGAACAAACCTAAAAAAGCTGCAATTATTGGTGGTGGATTTATTGGACTTGAAATGGCTGAAAATTTAGAAAATCTTGGAATTGAAATTACGCTAATTGAGATGGCTGACCAAGTTATGGCTCCACTTGATTTTGATATGGCACAAATTATACATCGCCATATATCTTCTAAAAAGGTTTCATTAACTTTAAATGATGGGGTTAAGTCATTTTCAAGTGAAGATGGAGAAACTATAATTACTTTACAAAGTGGAAAAGTTATAAAAAGTGATTTAGTTATTTTATCAATTGGTATTAAGCCTAATTCAATTCTAGCTAAAGAAGCAGGTTTAACTCTTAATGGTCGTGGTGGAATTGTTGTTGATGATTATTTAAAAACCAGTGATGAATCTATTTATGCAGTTGGTGATGTAATTGAGGTAACAAATATTGTTGATGGATTAAAAACTATGATTCCATTAGCAGGTCCTGCCAATAAGCAAGGAAGAATATGTGCTAATAATCTTATGGGTGCAAAAGAAAAATATAAAGGATCACTTGGTTCTTCAGTTGCTAAAGTATTTGATATGACAGTTGCTACAACTGGTCTTAATGAAAAGCAATTATTAAGGCAAGGTAAACAATTAAATAAGGATTATAGGATGACAGTTGTTCACCCTGGTAGTCATGCAGGATACTATCCTGGTGCATTTCCCCTATCATTAAAAGTTATTTTTGATCTTAGTGGTAAAGTTTTAGGTGCTCAGGCTGTTGGATATGAAGGAATTGAAAAGAGAATTGATGTTATAGCTACACTTATTAAATTCAAAGGAACTATTTATGATTTAAAGGATCTTGAGCTTACATATGCTCCACCTTACTCTTCTGCTAAAGATCCTGTTAACATGGCAGGTTATACAGCTGAAAACATTTTAAATCATTCTATGGATAATATTTTGTATCAAGAACTTGAACAATTAGATTTAAATGACACTATTATTGTAGATGCTAGAACACCTTATGAAGTAAAGTATGGAAAAGTAGATGGTGCTATTAATATTCCAGTTGATGAACTACGAAATAGACTTGATGAATTAGATTCTTCTAAATTAATTGTTATATATTGTGCAGTTGGTTTTAGAGCATATCTGTCTACAAGAATTTTAATGTTAAATGGTTTTACTAGGGTTAGAAATTTAGCTGGAGGTTATGTAACTTATCATGTAGTGTCAAGAGACTATACTGGTAATAACGTAAACACCTTAAATGATGAATATATCTCATGTGAAACAGTTGAAGAAAATAATGTTTTCTCACTAAATACTTGTATATCAGACGGTAAGGAACCTTTAGCCGCTGTATATGAAAAAATTGATAATCTACAAGATGGTGATATATTAGAAATTAAAGCATCAGACCCTGGATTTTCCAAGGATATTGAAGCTTGGTGCGGAAGTTCTTGTCACACTTATGTGAAAAGCCATAAGTATGATGATAGTTATGTTGTTACAATTATAAAAGGTGAATAAAAAAGCAAATATATTTTAAAATAATTGGAAAACGGAATTAACCGTTTTTCTTTTTTTCTTTATTTTACTTATATAATATAACTATTTTATGTTATAATAATTTAGAATATTTCTTAAGGAGGCATTTATGAAATACTCAAAACAAATGATTAAACGATTCATTTCATACTATGGACCCCACAAAAAATTATTTATTATTGATATGGTTAGTGCATTTTTAATGGCAATTATTGATTTATTATTTCCTATGGTAACAAGACACCTATTAATCAATGTTATCCCTGAGGGAGCTATAGGCACTTTATTAATATTTGGTGGCGCACTACTAATTTTATATTTAATACATGCTTTACTAAATTTTGTAGTTAATTATTGGGGACATGTTGTTGGTACAAGAATGGAATATGATATGAGAAAAGATTTGTTTTCTCATTTACAGTTACTATCTTTTAGTTTTTATGATGCTAATCGTACTGGAAAAATAATGTCACGTATGATTAATGATTTACGAGAAATTTCAGAATTAGCACATCATGGACCTGAAGATATTTTTCTATCAGTTATTATGTTAGTTGGTGCTTCAACGTTATTAGCATTTATTGAATGGAGATTAGCTCTATTACTAATCATACTTGGGATTTTCATGTTCATATTTGCTATTAAAAAACGAACAAAAATGTCTTTAGCTTTTAAAGAAGTAAAAGAAAAAATAGCAATTGTTAATGCAGATTTAGAGAATAGTATTTCAGGAATAAGAGTAGCTCAGTCATTTACAAATGAGAATTATGAAAAAAGTAAATTTGATAAAGGTAACTCACTATTTAAAAATTCTAAAACAACTGCATATCGTAAAATGGCCGAATTTGTAACAGGTATTGGTTTTATTTCTAAGTTAATGAGTTTATCTATTTTAATGTATGGTGGGTATTTAGTATATACAGGAAGTATAAACATTGCTGACCTTCTAGCTTTTTTACTCTATATAGGTTTAATATTAACTCCAATTAGGCGATTAACAGGGTTTATTCAACAATTTGAATCAGGAATGACAGGATTCGCTAGGTTTTATGAAATAATGGAAACGCCACCTGAAATTATCGACCATGAAGATGCTATTACCCTGCAAAAAGCCAGTGGTAATATCATTTTTGATAAAGTTACTTTTTCTTATGATAACAAAGAACATATCTTAAAAGATTTATCACTAACAATAAAAGCTGGAGAAACAGTTGCCATAGCAGGACCCTCTGGTGGTGGTAAAACAACTTTATGTAATTTAATTCCTCGTTTTTATCAACTTGATAAGGGGACTATTTACCTTGATGGAATTGACATTAATAAAGTTGCCTTACAATCATTACGATATAACATTGGAATAGTTCAACAAGATGTTTTCTTGTTTGCAGGAACAATTGGAGATAATATATTATATGGAAAACCAGAAGCTTCTTATGAAGAATTAGTAAATGCTTCTAAAAAAGCACAGATTCATGATTTTATTATGTCACTACCCGAAACATATAATACATATGTTGGTGAACGGGGTATAAGATTATCAGGTGGTCAAAAACAACGTGTGTCAATTGCCAGAGCTTTTTTGAAAAATCCACCAATCCTTATATTAGATGAAGCTACTAGTTCACTTGACAACCAAACTGAAAAAGAAATACAAAGTGCATTAGATCATTTAGCAGCTGGACGAACAACTCTTATTATTGCCCATAGATTGTCAACTATACAAAATGCTGATAGAATTCTTGTAGTAACTGATAAAGGAATTGAAGAAGAAGGGACTCATCAAGAGTTATTGAAGTTACAAGGAATCTATGCAAACTTGCATAAAGATACATATACCATTAATTAGCAAGAAAGAAGTTAAAATATGTGGAATGATCTGTCTCTTCCCTGGCGTGAAGTTTTTATAGAAGCTTGGGAATCATATAAAAGTGATACCATCCCCATTGGGGCTGTAATTGTTGATAAAAATCAAAACATTATATCTACTGGTAGAAACAATATTTATGATTGTGATAGTGAACACATCCTAGCTGGAACATGCTTAGGTCATGCTGAAATTAATGCATTAATGAAATTAAAGAAAAATGAACATCCCAACATTAATGACTATACATTGTATGTGGGTTTAGAACCGTGTCCCATGTGTTTTGGTGCCATGGTTATGGTTGGTATAAGACAAGCTATCTATGCAGCTGATGATATTGTTACAGGAGCTCTTGAAATGAAAGATAATATTGAATATATAAGAAACACCCAATTTACCATAAAAAAAGCAAGCAAAGAAATAGAAGCATTTCAAATAACACTTCAAACATCAAGAGGTAAGTTTAGGCCAGTAGATAAAACTATGGAAGTCTGGAAAAGAAGATGTGAAAAAGCTGTCCTCATGGGTGAATTGCTTCACAGCGAACGTTATTTTATTAATGCTATATCGTCTAATAAACAAATATCTCTAATTTTTGATGAAGTAATGAATAAATATAGTAAATTATTTATTTGATGATTTTAGCATCAAGTTTTTAGCACACTACCTATAGCCACTTCCATTCTATTAACTAATTTAGTATATAGAGGATAGTTCAACCGCCAATCATCTATATCTATAAAAAGTACTGGAATAAAGTGATTATTTTTTAATGAATTATACTTTAAATTAAGTCATTATTTGTTTTTTTATTATTTCTCTGTATTTTGTTTGGAATTTCATACAGTAATCTTTATGTCTTGAAAAAGGAATAAGCACCCTATTAAGCTTATTATCTTCTTTTTTAATTATCTCACGACTCCTATAGTAGGTAAGAAATTCATCTGATTCCTCAACGTCATTGAGAATATCATCATTTAATAACGCTTTTAATAGAATTTCTGAAGTTAACATTACTGGAATGTTTTCGTCAAATAAATCATCTAATTCAGTTTTTCTTTTTTCAATATATCCATTCTTGCTAACAAAT
>JAUUZE010000128.1 GCA_030590175.1 Clostridia bacterium | reverse complement strand
TTATATTTGTACCAAAACGTGCACCAAGAGGTAAGATTGCTCAATTATTAGTTTATGGTGCTAAGGTCATTGTAGTAAATGGTGATTATAGGCAAACTTTTGAATTATCTAAGCAAGCTATAAATAACTTTGGTTGGTATAACAGAAATGCTGCAATAAATCCGCATATGGTTGAAGGAAAGAAAACAGTTGCAATGGAAATCGCAGAACAGTTGAATTGGAAAGTACCTGATTGGGTAGTTGTTTCTGTTGGAGATGGTTGTACGATTGCAGGAGTATATAAAGGCTTTTATGATTTATTCCATGTAGGGCTAATTAGTAGAATACCAAAATTATTAGGAGTACAGGCTAAAGGGTGTAGTCCTTTTTATACTTCATTTATTGAAAATAAACCTATTAAAGAAACTTTAGAAAATACAATTGCTGATAGTATTGCAGTTGGAATTCCTAGAAACCCAATAAAGGGCGCAAATGCTGTTTATCAATCTAAAGGAACATGGGTTAGTGTATCAGATGAAAAAATACTAGAAGCAATAAAAACCTTAGGAACATATGAAGGGATATTTGGTGAGCCAGCAGGTGTAACTAGTTTAGCAGGTTTAAGCAAAGCCATTGAAGAGGGAATTATTAAAGAAAACGATAAAGTATGTATTATTATTACAGGAAATGGACTAAAAGATATTGATAGCGCTTTTAAAACAGTAAATGAGCCAATTACAATTGAACCGAACTTAAGCGAACTAAAAAAATATATAAAATAATTATAGAAAGCAGGAGAAATTAATGAATAAAATACCATTTGGACCAACATACGATGAAATGTATGATTTAGATAAAATTGATCCAGAAATAAGAGAAAAAGCGAATAAAGCTAAAGAGAATGAATTTGATCATATGAATTTATTTAACATCACATGGAAAGATGAAAATAATGAAGTTAGAAAAATAGTGCTTCCAAAAGAATTAACAGGAGTAGATGCAAATATTGTAGTGTTAATAGGAAAACACTTCCCATCTGGATCTCATAAAGTAGGAGCAGCTTATTCAACATTAATTGAAGGTTGTGTTGATAAAGAAATTATTCCAGGTGAACATACAATTCTAGGACCATCTACTGGAAATTTTGGAATAGGTGTTTCATATATATGTAATCTAATGGGTTATGATGCAATTGTTATTATGCCTGATAATATGAGTAAAGAGAGATATGAGAGAATTAAAAAGTATGGAGCTAAATTAGATCTTACTCCTGGTACTGAATCTGATGTTATTCTTACATTAGAAAGAACATATGAGCTAAAAAGTAATCCAATTAATAAATCATTGGCACAATTTGAATTATTCCCAAACTATAGATTTCACAGACATGTTACAGGAAACTCATCAATCGATGCAGTTAAAGGAATTGGGAATGGTAGAATCGCATGCTTTACATGTGCACCTGGTTCAGCAGGAACAATAGCAGCTGGTGATAAAATAAAAGAAGTTTTCCCTGAGGTTAAAATTGCAGCACTGGAACCATATGAATGTTCTACTCTAACAAATGGTGGACGAGGACAACATAGGATTGAAGGTATTGGGGATAAAATGTGCACACTAATTCACAATGTTCTCAATACAGATTTTGTTGTATTAATTGAAGATGAAGATTGTGTTAAAGGATTAAAAGTAATTCATGATGGTAGTGATACATTAATTAAATGTGGAGTTAAAAAAGAAATTGCTTATTCTATGAAAGATTTATTTGGAGTTTCTGGTATTTGTAATATTATAGGTGCAATAAAAATGGCTAAGCATCTTAAATTAGGACCTGATGAAAATGTGGTCACAATAGCCACAGATGGTTTTGACAGATATGATTCTGTGTTAAAAGATCTTGACAATCGTTATTTGGAAACAGCTGACTTTGTATTGGAACGTTGGAAAAAAGATGTGTTTGATAATGCAAATGTAGAAAATATTTCAGATTATCGAAAAGAAGATAAAAAAGAGCAATTATTTGCACAAAAAGAAAAAGATTGGTTACCATTTGGATATAGTAAAGAATACATTGATAGCATGAGAAAACTAGAGTTTTGGGACAATGAATATGCTAAAATAAAAATTTATGATAAAAAAATAAAAGAAATGCGTAGCATAGATTAGAAATATTTAGGAGGGAAATAGCATGAAGTTAGATTTTAAAAAGATCCTTTCACAGGCGCAAACATATAAAAAAGATATGAGCAATTTTCTACGTGACATGATTAGAATATCAAGCGAAAGTTGTAATGAAAAAAATGTAATAAATAGAATATATGAAGAAATGGAAAAAGTGGGATTTGATAAAATAACAATAGATCCCATGGGTAATATTTTAGGATATATTGGTCATGGGAAACATTTAATCGCTTTTGATGCCCATATTGACACAGTAGGTGTTGGAGAAATTAATAATTGGGATTATGACCCCTATGAAGGTTATGAAGATGATGAAATAATTATTGGAAGAGGAGCTAGTGATCAAGAAGGTGGAATGGCTTCTATGGTATAGGCAGGTAAGATAATAAAAGATTTGCACCTTGAAGATGATTATACCTTATTAATTACAGGAACAGTACAAGAAGAAGACTGTGATGGTCTTTGTTGGCAATATATTATTGAGGAACATGATATACGCCCAGAGTTTGTTGTAATAACAGAACCAACATCATTAAATATATACAGAGGTCATAGAGGTAGGATGGAAATTAAAGTTACTACTAAAGGATTAAGTTGCCATGGTTCAGCTCCTGAGAGAGGTGATAATGCAATATACAAAATGGCTCCAATTATAGTTGAATTAAAAGAATTAAATAATCAATTAATGGACAATGAATTTTTAGGAAAAGGAACCCTAACTGTATCTGAAATTTTCTTTAGTTCACCTTCTAGATGTGCAGTAGCTGATGGGTGTAGTATTTCTGTGGACAGACGACTAACGGAAGGTGAAACATATAAATATGCATTAGAGCAAATAAGTAATTTACCTTCAGTTAAAGAGGCTCAAGCCGAAGTATCCATGTATGATTATGCTAAACCTTCATATACAGGACTAGTGTATGAGACGCAATGTTACTTTCCTACTTGGGTAGTTGAAGAAGAGCACATAGCTTGTAAAACATTGGTTGATTCATATGAAGGTCTTTTTAATAAACAACCTCTAGTAGATAAATGGACATTTTCTACCAATGGAGTATCAATAATGGGAAGATATGGTATTCCATGCATTGGTTTTGGACCTGGACATGAAGATCAAGCTCATGCACCTAATGAAAAAACGTGGAAAGATGAATTGGTAAAAGCTGCTGCTATGTATGTGGCAATTCCAGTAACTTATTTAAATAATTTATAAGAAAAGAGGAAGAATATGCAAACAACATTTAAAGGAAAACATTTTATATCACTACAAGATTGGACTAATGAGGAAATTGATACATTATTAGAAGTATCATTTGATTTGAAGAAAAAATTTGCTATGGGTATACCAACACCGTACTTACCATATAAAACAAACTTTCTAATGTTTTTTGAGCAATCAACACGAACTAGAAATTCAATGGAAGCAGGTATTGCTCAATTAGGTGGACATGGTAATTTTTTAGATACAAGTACTATGCAAGTTTCCCATGGTGAAGTTGCCAAAGATACTGCAATAATTCTATCAAGTTATGGTCATGGTATAGCTTGTAGAAACTGTGTTTGGGGAGTAGGAAATAAGTATTTAAGAGAAATGGCAAAATGGGCAACTGTTCCTGTAATGAGTTTACAATGTGATTTATACCACCCTATGCAGGGGATTGCTGATTTAATGACAATAAAGGAAAAAACATTAACAACTAAAAATTTAAAAGTTTCAATAATATGGGCCTATGCAACAAGCCATAAAAAACCTATTTCAGTACCATTAACACAAGCATTACTTTTTCCAAGGTATGGTATGGATGTAACACTAGCTTATCCTAAAGGATATGATTTACCAGACTGGGCAATAGAACAGGCCAAAGAGAATGCATTAAAATATGATGGTTCATTTAAGATTACTCATAATATGGAAGAAGCATATAGAGATGCTGACGTGGTTATTCCTAAAAACTGGGGAAGCTGGGTTAATAATTCTAGTGATGATGTTGTTGATGATTTACTAGAATCATATAAAAGTTGGAAATGCACTGAAGAAATGATGGCAATTGCAAATAAAAATGTTATGTACATGCATGCACTTCCTGCTGATAGAGGAAATGAAGTAGAAGATAGTGTAATAGATGGACCTCATTCAATTGTTTATGATGAGGCAGAAAATAGATTACATACAGCTAAAGCTGTTATGACCTTAACAATGGGAGGTAAATAAAAGTAGAAATGAGAAAACTAGTTGTTATTGCCATAGGAGGAAATTCATTAATCAAAGATAGTAAGCATCATTTTGTGAGCGATCAATATGATGCTATATGCGAAACAGTAAAACATATTGTTGATATTATTGAATTAGGATATAAAGTAATTATTACTCATGGGAATGGACCTCAAGTTGGATTTATTATGAGGCGATCTGAAATTGCAGAAGAAGTTGAGCATATGCATCCAGTACCACTTGTAAATTGTGATGCTGATACACAAGGTGCAATTGGATATCAAATTCAACAAGCGCTACAAAACGAGTTTTTAAAAAGAAAAATTACAAAAAATGCAGTTTCTGTTGTAACACAAGTAGAAGTAAGTAGTAATGATATAGCTTTTAAAAAACCTGCAAAACCCATTGGTTCTTTCTATAATGAAAAACAAGTAAAGAATTTAGAAATACTACATCCTGAGTGGACTTTATTAAGTGATGCAAATAGAGGTTACAGAAGAGTTGTAGCATCTCCTATGCCTAAAAAAATTATTGAAATTGATGCAATAAAGACTCTTGTAAATAGTGAATTTATTGTTATTGCAGTAGGTGGTGGAGGAATTCCTGTTATTAGAAATAGTGATGGAATTTTACAAGGAGTTAATGCAGTAATTGATAAGGATCATGCATCTTCCATGCTAGCAACACAATTAAAAGCAGATATTTTTATGATATCAACTGCTGTAAAAAGTGTTTATGAAAATTTTGGAACTGATAAAGAAAGAGAAATAAAAAAATTAACTTTAGGTGAAGCTAAGGCATTAAGAGAAAAGGGGCAATTTGCAAAAGGAAGTATGCTACCTAAAATTAATGCTATTATAAACTATCTTGAAAATGGTGGGGGAAAAGCAATAATTACAAATCCTGAAAATTTAAAAAAAGCGATTGATGGAGAAGCGGGAACTACAATTGTCTATAAGTAAAAGGAAGAGAGAAGATATGAAAGATATCAATATCCTTAAAGGTAATATTATATTTACAAAAGATAAAAATTGTTTTGAAGTATATGAAAATAGTTATATTGTTATTAAAGAAAAAAAAGTTATAGATATTTATAAACAG
>JAUUZE010000150.1 GCA_030590175.1 Clostridia bacterium | reverse complement strand
ATTAAATCCATCTGGGAATTTTTCTTTATCTATTGCCCAAAATCTTCTATCCATTTTTTTAGAGTACCCTACGTGTATAAGACCATTTCCTTCATTCCATCCATCATCTATTTGATAATATTCTGCGCCCATTTTTGCAGCTGCTCTAATTTCCTTACACACAAATTCTTCACTAATATGTGCCATCCACAATCTATCTCCCCATGGGTTTGACACAATCATTGGATAATAATAAGAATCTTTTACTTGATAGTCTTTTAACGATATATATTTTTGCTCTTCTATACCTTCATATATACCTATTACTGAACTATATGACACCATAGTACCACCACTAAATTCATGAGGCATAATTCCTGTACCTAGAGTATGGATAAATTGACTACCAATGTATAAATGACCAAAACACTCAGGCTGACTATCAGCAAAAGTTGGACTTTCTTTTAAAATAAATAATCCATGATTATCATAATCAACAAATAATAAATTTGCTTTTGAAAACCCATATTCACTATTATTAACCTTAATTAGATTATTGGTATAATCAGTTCTAGTAAAGAACTCACAACTTGTTAAATTAGCACCATCTAGATTAATTGGATACGTATCGATTGCATTAAATCGCTCATGGAAAAAATACCACTCTGGTAAATTACTAGTAGTAATTTTAATATAAGTTTTTATTGCTTTTGCTTGTTCATATAAAATAGCAATATAGTTTATGGTTACACCATGATAATCGTCACGAAGTACTATTGTAAGTTTTTCATAAGATGATCTGTAAATATCCATAGAAAATTTTTCTTTTTTATTAGATATTAACTTATATTTATATGGATTGGATTTATATGACCATCTAGTCTCATAAGTTAACCCTTCATAGAAAAAATCATTTTCTATAATTGGCTTGCTCACATATTCAACACCTGTTTGCTGATTTTTTATAGAAACAGTATATAGCTTGTGCTGATTAAAAGCCCAGCTTCTACTAATATATTCATTATTTAAACTAATAACCTTCATGCGTTTTGGCCATTTCTTTCATTTTACTAATATAGATTGTTAATCCTAGACCAATTATACTATAGATAACAATAACTGGCATACTATAAAACACTCCAAACAAGTCATTTACTTTACCAATTAAAAAGACTAAAACCATTCCGATAATTCCTGCAAATGTAATAATTGATCCTAAAATTGATGTTATACTTTTTGGGTATTTTTCTGCAATAATTACCATAATTACAGGGAAAAATACTGATATAAAAAATCCTGAAATAGAAAATAGGAATATAAATGAATTTCCAAGAAGTGAAGCTACTAAAATCGTTATTGTTGAACCTATAAAATACCAAATGACAATAGTAAAGTGACCAACTTTTTTAGCTATAAATCCACTAACTAATCGGCCGAATGTGAAAAATACAAAAAACAAAGTTATATATAACGAACTTTCTTTAGTAGTTAAGTTCCTTGAAAATGTTAAGTAATTTACTAACCAGCTACTTATACTCATTTCCACAGCTAGAGTAAGTCCTAGCATTATTGAAAACAACCAAATAACCTTATCTTTAAAAATCGAAAAATTAAAAATTGAGCTATCATTTTCTCCACTCTTAATCATTGGAAATTTTATTACTAATATAAAAAATATAACTCCAATTAATAAAATCGAGAAAAACACGTACAACATACTCCAGTTAAGGGAGCTATTAACCACTTTACTAGCATAAATTGGACCAACACTTGCACCAACTCCATAAAACAAGTGAGTAAAATTCATTAATATTACTGTATTTTTAATAATCAAACTAACAACCATTGAATTTACGGCAACTTCAAAAAAACCAAAGCTAAATCCCATTAAGAAAAATCCAACTATAATGAGAAAAAAAACTTTTGAAATAAAAAATAAAATAGAAGTAGATATAAGGATAGTAAAAGCAATAATCATTATTTTTTTATATCCAAATTTTCGTAATAAAAACCCACCAGAAAAAGTTGCAAATAGATAACCAACTGAAGAGAAAAATAAAATAAGGCCAACTGTAGTGAATGAAATATTAAATTGTTGCTTTATAACAGGAAGTACTACACCTTGCGTACTTGATAAAAACCCAAAAACTGCCATACAGAAAAATGAAAATCCAATTAATATTTTATTTGAAATACCTTCTTTATTTCTATCTATTTTCTTACCCCTTTTAAAAACAATTTATTAAAATTAATTATATATTATCATTCAACAATAAACTATGATTTTTTAGCCACTCTTTATGTTTCTTGTAGTCAGGACAGTATTTTTTCAATAAATAATAAAAATCTTTTGAATGATTCATATGAATCAAATGACATAGTTCATGGTATAGAATATAAGTGATAACAGGTTTAGGACACATTGATATATGAGAATTAATATAAATATTACCTTTAGAAGTACAACTACCATATCTCTTTTTTTGCTTTTTTACTTTTATTAATTGTGGTTGTTTCTCAAAAATAATTTCTTGATATAACTCGTTAACGACTAAAGATGACTGATTCTTATACCAATTAGAAATTTTATCAACAGAATAAGATATAGGTATAATAATATTTTCTCCATGAAAATGTATGTTTTCACAGTCACTTTTTAAAATTTGATATAAATGTCCAAGGAAATAGAGTTGATTTTCAGGTATTTTTATTATTTTTTCTCTTTTTTTAATAATCCATGCTTTTTTTTCTAATACAAATTCTCTAGCTCTTTTTATGGAAATAAAGCGTGGAACCTTAACTTCAATAGTATCTTCATTCTTTAATGTTAATAGTAAGCTTTTTCGTGTTGAAAAAATATATATCACAGAAATTTTATAACCATTAATATTAAGAGTTTCTATACTATTTTTAAGTGGTAACAATTTTTTTGTTTCTCCTTAACAATACTTATGCCTTTTTAAATTCTTTAATAAGTAATGGTAGTATTTCTAACACATCTCCAACGATACCAAATGTTGCTACTTTAAAGATAGGTGCTTCTGGATTTTTATTAATTGCAATAATCGTATCTGATGAAGACATTCCAGCTATATGCTGAATTGCACCAGATATACCACATGCAAAATATACTTTTGGTCCTACTGTTTGTCCAGTTTGTCCTACTTGATGGCTATATCCAATCCAACCAGCATCAACAGTAGCACGAGAGGCTCCAACTGCACCACCTAAGACATTCGCAAGTTTAGCTATTAGTTCAAAATTCTTAGGATCTCCCATTCCTCTACCACCTGAAACAATTACATCAGCTTCTGTTAGAGATACACTCTCAGTAATAGTTGAAACAACATCCTTTACTTTAATTTTAAGATCTTTTGGTATATTTACATTTGGTTTTATTATCTCACCTGATCTATTTTCATCAGGTTCAAGTTCTTTCATGACTTTATGCCTTACAGTAGCCATTTGTGGTCTATGGTTTGGACATATTATTGTTGCCATAAGATTACCACCAAAAGCTGGTCTAGTTTGAAGTAATTTTCCATCTTCTAAATCAATTTCTAATTTAGTACAATCTGCTGTTAATCCTGTATTTATTCTAGAAGCAATTCTAGGAGCTAATGAGCGACCATATGTGGTTGCACCTAAAAGAATAATTTCTGGATTGTTTTCTTTTATTAATTGTACAAATATATCTGTATATGACTCATCGTTATAATAATGAAGTGACTTATCTTCTACCATAATAACTTTATCAGCTCCATATGATATTAATTTTTTAGTTGCATCTTCAATTTCATCTCCAATAATAATTGCTGATAATGATGTTTTTAAATCATCTGCAAGCTTTCGTCCCACTCCTAAAAGTTCATAAGAAATTGATTCAGGTACACCATTTTTTTGTTCTGCAAAAACCCATACACCTTTATATTTTGAAATATCAACAGCATTTGAGACTTCATCCTTTTTAAAGTCTATTGCATCAAACTTACATGATTCTACACATATACCACATAATGTACAATTTTCAAGAATGACAGCTTTTCTCCCAACCATTTCAATAGCTCCAAAGGGACAAGAACCTACACACAATTTACATCCTACACATTTATCTTGAATTATTTTAATACTCGCCATTTATATAACCTCCGTAGAATCACTTGTACTAAATTGCATTGACAGTAATTTTTTTACAAGTTTTTCCGCCTGTTCTTCAGGTTCGCCTTCTATCATTTCACTTTGCACATCATGTACAGGTACAAATGTTTTTACTACTTGGGTGGGTGAACCTTTAAGACCACATAAATCGCTGTCTGCACCAATATCTTTTGCAGTTAATACTGTAACAACTGCTCGCTTAGCTCTCATCATTCCTTTTAGAGATGGGAGTCTTGGCTCATTTATTTCCTTAACAACTGTAATTACAGCAGGAAGAGGCATTTCGATAACTTCGTACCCATCTTCTGTCATACGT
>JAUUZE010000004.1 GCA_030590175.1 Clostridia bacterium | reverse complement strand
AATACTAATCAAAACAAGTAAAATCCAGTAGCGCTTATATAATTTACTTTTCATAAAGAAACAAGTAATAATAGCGATAATAAGAAAAATATCAAAAATTTTCATAACTCCTCCCTATAATTTATTCTATCATATATTAAGTATGGGTATATATAGTATAAGAAATGAGGAAAAATAATATGAGTATTTATGATATAACAGTAAAAAACATTTTTGGATTTGAAAGCAACTTGAAAGAATATAAAGGGAAATTGCTACTCATTGTTAATACAGCTAGTAAGTGTGGGTTCACACCACAATTTAAAGGATTGGAGAAACTTTATGAAGAATATAAAGAAAAAGGATTGGTTATAATTGGATTTCCATGCAATCAGTTCAAGAATCAAGATCCAGGGACAAATGAAGAAATTTTGAATTTTTGTCAAAATACATACCAAGTTACTTTTCCAATGTATTCTAAAATTGATGTGAATGGTAATAATAGGCATGAATTATATAAGTTTTTAATCAATCATACAAAAAAAACAGGAAAAGATATTAAGTGGAACTTTGAAAAGTTCCTAATAAGTAGAGAAGGAGAAATTATTAATCGTTATTCTTCAATAGTTATTCCTTACAAAATAGGTAAGGATATCAAAAAAATTATTTAACTAGTTTTTTTAATATTTCTATGGTATACATATAACTTCTAGGTACATGAAAAGGTCCTTTCCAAATACATCCTTTAACAGGGGAGGCAAGGGTGTTGTCTCTGTGAAGATAACCATACCATTCACCGAATTTATCATCATAAAAATTTGCTTGAACGTAGTTATTGATTTTTTCAAACCAATGTAAATACTTTTTATTATTTGTGTGAGAATATGCCATAAGTGTGGCAATAATTGCTTCATTATGAGGCCACCATAATTTCATATCCCATTCTAAATTAAAAGGTGGAAGACCTTCACTATCTAAAAAAGCATATAAACCTTCATATTCTTTATCCCATCCAATTGATAGTGAAGAATCAAGAATATTTAATCCAAGATTTATATATGATTGATTACTACTTGTAATACCTTCTTCAAGGATAAACCAAGCTGTTTCAATAGCGTGGCCTGGATTTAGAAGTCTTCCTTCTGGAATATCACCATAATACTCACCTAATGGACCAACATTCTCTATTAGCATGTTTTTATCCCTAAAGAAGAAATGATGTTCAATCTGATGTATTGAATCTTTTATGATTTTTGTATAATCATATGAATTGTCACCTTGTCTCATGGTTTTACAAAGATCAATCATAATCATTACTAATGAGTGGTTTTTCATTATTCTATTTTCAGTAATTATCTTTGACGGTAACTTAATTTCTCCATAAAACACATCAAACACTGTCTTAAAACTTTGCAATGATAGATTATAAGCATCTAAATTTTTTGTTGCTAGATAATATTCCATCATTCCAGCTGCTACAAAGACATCAGAGAAGATATATCTTCTTTTGATTAAAGGTTTTCCATCTTTGGTCATTCTAAAAAACAATCTATTATCTTTATCAATACAATAATTTTTAATAAAGTTATACCCTGATGTTGCTGTATCAAGCCATTTTGGATTCTTTGAAAATTGATTATACATTTTTGAAAAAATATACAAGCCTCTTCCTTGCATCCAAACTGATTTGTCAGTACTTATTAAGGTACCATCACGATTTAACCAAGTCATGTAACCACCATAAATGGTATCAATGCTATGGTTCATCCAAAATGGAAGAATTTTTTCAAGAAGTTGATACTCATATTGAGTTTTAATTTCTATTAAATTCATATTTTTCATATTTTTACACCTAATCTGTTACTGATTAACAAGCTTCTATTTATATTTACCATAGGTAAGTGCAGCATTAAAGTAAGCATCAACATTTTCTTTAGGGCTACCATCTCTGATAGAGTCAGATGTTCCTAATATAAAATAACCATCTTTTCCTAATATTTCACACGCTTTCTTTGTTTGTGCTGTAATTTCCTCAGGTGTACCATATCTGATTTTTATTGTATCAACATACCCACTCATAACAGTTTTACCATGCATAATTTTTTTAATTTCTTTAGCATTTGTATCACCAGAAGGAGGAGGGGTTAAAGTTGTTATCATATCCATTCCAGAATTGGCAAAATCTTTTGCCAATGGCATGAATTTCCCATCATCATAAAAATGGAAAAAAGCATCATACTCATGAGTTAGATTAATATCTTCAATAATTCTTCCTAAAAATAACTCCCTATACATATCAGGCGACCAACCAGTACTCAAACTAGCGTTATACCAAGATTCAAAGATTATGGATGCACCTTGTTCTAAGGTGTGTTTTAATAGTTTTTTATAATATTGATGAAAAGTATCAATTACATCAACAAAAAAATCTTTATCATCGTAATAAAGCATAAGGCAATTTTCAAGTCCTAGAGAATTGACGACCATATCATCTACTCCACTTGTAATTACGGTATGAACGATTCCATCTTCGCCAGCTAGCTTTTCAGATTTCTTAAATAATGGTTCTGGAAAGTAAGGGGATTGAATCATTAAGTATTTAATTTTTGCCAAATCGTTTCTATCTTTTATAAGAGGTTCAATTATATGAGGATTAGGTTTTATACCATATGAAAGATCATTAGGATCTGGATATGCTTTAATTTGCGTCAACCTTCCAGCGGGTGTATCAACATTTAAAGTTACATATTTCTTTTTGTCATTATCTCGATATACTTCAGAAATTGTTTTTTTAAGATTTCTTTTTGCTTTTTCATTTTTATGAGTTAATAAGTATTCCACATTATCATCAAAATGAAATGGGAATCCTGATTTCCCCCAAATGATAGGATCATAATCATATAATTGCTTAAACTGTAAGTGGGTTTTTTTCTGTTCTAAGAGATAAGCCCAAATTCTTGGTGCAATTGGAATTCGATCTGGGACTTCTCCATTTAGAATTGCTAGATGTCTTCTTTTTGATGTATAAATCATAAAAATTTCTCCTTACACTATTATTATAACAAGAAAAAAATAGATAAGTAGGCGTTTGAAATAAAAAAAATAACATATGTCATTTTAAATGGAATAGGTTGACATTTAATGATATAATAACCATTGGAAAATACTTAAATACTAGCTAGGAGTTATACATTGAAAAGGTTAAAACTTGAATTTTACTTATTTGGGCTATTTATAGTAATACTTATAGGACTAAGCCTTTTTATTCAACAGAATTATGCGAATAATATCATAATCAATATCTCAGAAAATAAAATTAAACAGACTAATAAAATATTAAGTGAATCTATTCAAAACGAATTATCAAGTTTAGAACAGGTTATTAGTGATACTGCTACATATTTAACATTAGCTAATAATAGCGAAGAAGAAGTTCTTCAATATTTATCATTATTAACTGATAACAATAAATTTTTTTCATCAATTTATTATGTTACTATTAATAATGTAATGATTAATTCAAGTGGTTGGATTCCTCCTGAAAAATTTGATTTGCGAGTTAGACCTTGGTATCAAGAAGCCACAATAAATGAAAAAGGTATTATTACAGAAGCATTTTTAAATGCTTCTGGAGATCATATTATTATTACAATTGCAAAAGCTGTATATATTGATAATCAGCTAGTGGGTGTTGTTGGTGGAGATGTTAAGATAGCAGAACTTGCAGAATTACTAAATATAACTAATGAAGAATCCAGTGGAATTTCGTTTTTAATAGACGGTAAATGTAATGTGTTATTTTACCCAGATATTTATATGGATAATATTATCAGTATTAAAAATGTTACTGATATTTCTACAGAAATTCAAACAATTTGTATAACTAATACATCATCTATTAAGCATTTAACCATTGATGGAATCCATGGCTACCTCGCATATGAACCAATCGAAGGGACAAACTGGATAGTAGCCACTTTTATTACAGATGAAGCTTATACCCTGAATCAATCTCAATTAATAAGAATCTTTTATACAATTCTAATATTAGCAATTTTAATACTTTTTGCGTTATTATTAATAACTAGAAGAACCTTATTAAAACCTATTGAATCATTATCAAAGAATATTACAACTATCAATATTGAAGATAATATTGAGGAGCGTCTGAAAGAGGATTTTAAAAACCCATTAAATCAAATTATACAGTCAATTAACTACCTTATTGATAAAAGCAATAGTCTTTTTGAACAGCTGGTAAAAGAGAAACAAAAATCTACAGCTATTGTTGATGCTATACCTGATATTATTTTTGTTTTTGATGAAAACTGTAAAATTATTGATATTTATAATTATAATAATAAAAAAGCATTGTATAAAAAAAAGCAATTACTTGGAAAATCAATGCAAGAATTTATTCCAAAAAAAATGTATGAAGAAGCACTAAAAAATATTTCACTAGCTTTTTCTACGAAGACAATAATTGAACAGCAATATCATTTAGTGGTTAATGAAGAAATTAAATATTATGAAATGAGGTATTCAAGACTCTCTGAAAATGAAGTTATTGCGATTTCTAGAAATATTACAGACCGTATAAATCAAGAGAAAGAATTAAATCAGCAAAAAGAGAGTCTAAGAGTACTTTTCGATGGAACATCAGATGCTATTATTGTTATTGAAGACAAGAAAATAATTAATTGTAATAAAGCAACATTAGAATTGTTTGGCTATCCACTAAAAAAAGATATTATTGGAAAAAATTTATGGGAATTCTGTCCTGAAAAACAACCAGATGGAATATCATCAAAAAAATATATTGAAAAATATTTTTCAAATATAGAATCATTAGAGAAAAACCGATTTGAATTTTACCATCAAAAAAGTAATGGAGTTATATTTCCAGTTGAAGCAATGTTAACAATTATCGAGTATGATAATCACAAATTGATTCATGCAGCAATGAGGGATGTTAGTGAGAGAAGACTATTACAGGAGAAATTAGAATATTTAAGTTATCATGATCAGTTAACAAAACTCTATAATCGTTGGTTTTTTACCGAAGAGTCAAAGCGACTTGATGTAAAAAGGAATTTACCTATTACAGTTGTAATGGGTGATGTGAATGGACTTAAATTGATTAACGATTCTTTTGGACATGAATATGGAGATGAATTATTAGTTAAAGCAGCTGATGCTATTATGAAGGGTTGTCGTGAAGATGATATAGTAGCTAGACTAGGCGGTGATGAATTTGCCTTACTATTACCAAAAACTGATGAATTTCAGGCAGAGACAGTAGTAAAAAGGATTAATAAGTTAGCCAAAAATGAGAAGTTAGGTTCTATAGATGTTTCTGTTTCTTTTGGATGGGAAACTAAGTACGATGTTAATGTAGAAATGAGTACTATTTTTAAAATGGCTGAAGATCGGATGTACAAGAAAAAGCTTTTCGATAGTCCTAGTATGAGGGGAAACACTATTAATGCTATAATTAATACCTTATATGAAAAGAACAAACGAGAAGAAGCGCATTCAAGAAGAGTTTCTGAATATTGTGAAAAACTGGCAAAAGCATTAAATTTAAACGAAAATATTGTATATGAACTTAAGTCAGTTGGATTATTACATGATATTGGTAAAATAGCTATTGATGAAAATATCCTTAATAAAAAAGGAAAATTAACAGAAAAAGAATTTGTAGAAATAAAAAAACACCCGGATATAGGATATAGGATTTTAAGCACTGTTAACGAAATGTCAGAAATGGCTAATTATGTGTTATACCATCATGAGAGATGGGATGGAAAAGGATATCCAAGAGGATTATTCCAAGATGAAAGCCCACTGCAGTCAAGAATTATTGCTATTGCTGATGCCTATGATGCTATGACAAGTCTTAGGAGTTATAAGGAACCTATATCTAAAGAAGAAGCTATTGAAGAATTAATTAAAAACAAAGGCACACAGTTTGATGGAGCATTAGTAGATACATTCGTCAAACAAGTATTATCAGAGTAATATAAATATGATGTATTATAATAAGTTAGTGTCTATTACCCATAATAGACAACCAAATTTTAAAAATATTGAAAAAATCTTAGGTAATAAAATACCAGATAGACCGACTTTGTTTGAGTTTTTTCTTCATGATAAGATGTATGAGCAACTTAGTGGGCAGGTGCTAAAAGGAAAATCTTTTTTAAAAAGTAATATTATTAAAATGATGGCCTACCGACAGGCAGGTTTTGATTATTTTACTCTTAGTTATCCAGAGGGTTTTGTTTTTTCTTCAAATGAACATAATACATTAAAAAGTATATCATTAAATGAAACTGCTATTATAAAAAATGAAGAAGATTTTGCATGTTATAAATGGCCTGATGCAAATGGTTATGATTATTCATATATTGATAATATGAAAGAATCGATTCCTAAAGGTATGAAAGCAATTATATACAGTCCTGGGGGGTTATTAGAAAATACAACTCAATTACTTGGATATGATAACATGTGTTTATTGCTTTTTGATAATTTCGATTTTGTGAAAAAAGTTGTTGATAAAATTGGAGATACTTTATATAAATTTTATGAAAATGTAATGGGAAACGATTTGATTGGAGCGGCTATTGTTAATGACGACTGGGGTTTTAACACACAAACTATGATTAATGAAAAATGGATGAGGCAATTAATTTTTCCATGGCAAAAAAAAATAGTTAAGCTAATTCATTCACACGGGAAAAAAGCAATTCTCCATTCTTGTGGACAACTTAAAAATGTTATGGATGATGTAATTGAAGATATGGCATTTGATGCAAAGCATTCCTTTGAAGATAATATCTTACCAATTGAACAAGTAATTGAGAAATATGGAAATAAAATTGCAATTCTAGGTGGGATTGATCTTCACTATATTTGTACACATACCTGCCAAGAAATACAACAAAGAGCCAGACAACTTTTGGCAATGACAGCAAATTTTGGTGGTTATGCTCTTGGAACTGGAAATAGTGTTCCAGATTATATTGAAGCAGAAAAATATTATGCACTGATTCTAACTGCTTTAGAGTAAGTTTTTTATTTTTTTTCGTATTTTATCTAGTCATAACTTAATGTTTTTTGTATAATAATAATTGAGTAGTTAAGAGGGGTAAAATGGAGAAAGAAAGAAAAAAAGCAGATAAATTTCAAACAGCAATTTGGTTTGTACTTGGAGTTGTTTTAGTTTTAATTGGTGGTGTAATTCTCATACCTTTACTTAAAATATATAGAATCTTATGGACGCTTCTTGCAATTGGAGTTGCAACTTATCAGGGGATAAAATTATTTGGGAATAAAAACTTTACCATGTGGGAAACCATTCCAGATGAAGATCAATAAATTATACAAAAAGAATAAAATAATTGATGACCATAGAATTCATGAAAGGAAGAAAACATGAATATTTATTCAAACAGACAATTGTTTATAGACAATAAGTTTATTCACTCTAAAGAAAATATTAAACTAGTTGTACATCAACCAATGAAAACAGGAGAATTAATCATAAAAAAGGATAAGTCTCCACATCATCGAATTGGTGGATATAATTCCATAATATTTGATGAAGGAATTTATAAACTTTATTATGGTGAAACATTATATAAAGAAGATGGCGTTTATGCTTTCGTTTGTTTAGCTACCTCGACTGATGGTATTAATTTTATTAAACCTTCACTTGGTTTAGCATCACACTATCATGAGCAAGATAATAATATTATTATTGGTTTTGGTGCCGGTGGTGTAAAAGGTGGGTTAGGTGATGGTGGTTGCATGGTGTTTATTGACCCTAATGATCAAAAGAATAAATATAAACTATTAGCAAGGCATGGGCTTAAGCGACCTATGGGACTTTATTGTTCTAGTGATGGAGTTCATTTTGAATTTGAAAAAGAAAAAGTATTAGACGATAAGCGATTTGAAAAGGTTGAGGGTGATGTTATTAAGGGGTTCCATCTTGATTCGCAGAATATTATATTTTTTGATGAGACAATAAATAAATACGTAACATTTGTTAGAAGAAATTATGAAATTGGTGGACAAATTAGAACGATTGCAAGGGGTGAAAGTAGCTCATTAGATGAATTTTGTGAAGTAGAGGATATGAAGGTTGTTGTAAAGCCAGATGAAAAAGACCCCATGTTTTATGTAGAAGAAGCCAATAAAGAAGTACCTGTTGTTGATTATTATACAAATTGTGTTAACAAATATCCTTTTGCTGCAGAGACTTATGTAATGTTTCCTGGAATGTATTTTAAATATAATCGCTTTATTAATAAATTTAGTGAAAACAAACCAATGAATGCAGGACCAATTGATACTTTTTTTGCGACAAGTAGAGATGGAATCGATTGGGAATTTTACGAAAAAGAACCATTTATAAGATTAGGAGAGAAACATGAGTTTGATGCTTATGCACAATACATGGTTCATGGGATTGTTCCAGGTGTTGGAAATAATATGTATCTTTACTATATGGGTAGCGATATAATCCATGGTTATGGTAGAGGAGATCAACATGAAATAAGAGAAAACGCAATATTAGATCAAGTAAACCTTACACCAACAAATAATGTTACTGCTATTAGTCGATTGGTTATGAGACGGGATGGATTTGTGTCAGCCAGTACTGGTTATCAGTATGGTTCAATAAAAACACCAATACTTAAATTTATTGGCAATCAATTATTAATAAATGTAGATACATCAGCCACAGGATTTATGAAAATAGAAATAAGAGATGAGCATAACAAACCAATTCCTGGCTTCACAATAAGTGACTGTGACATGATTCATACTACAAATGATATTAACAAGATAGTTACTTGGAATGATTCATCTGATGTGAGTTCATTACAAAATAGCGAAATAATTTTATTTTTTGAGATGTTTCATTGTGATTTATATGCTTTTGAATTTTGCAAATAAAAGTAAAAAGTATTTATCTTGATAAGTGCTTACCTAGATATGTGAAATATATAAACAAGAATAAAAATTTAATATTAATTATCAATCATTATCAAAGACTATTTCATAGTTCATTTCGGCAACATGGGACAAGGTTTGATAAATAGAACAATACTGGGTTGCATAAGAAAAAGCTTTGTGAACTTTTTTTTCATTATCAGCATTCTTTATAGTAAAAACAATATCAACTTTTTTTAAGGTTGTGGGAATGGTTTCTCTTTTTTCACTAGTAATTGACATTTTAGAACTATCAAATGACAATTTCATTTTATTTATAATTGATAGAAAAGTTGCATATAAACAAGATGATAAAGCCCCGTACAACATATCATAGGGAGCCACTTGTCCTTCATGACTTCCAATAATCACTTCTGTATTTGGTGCATGCATTATTCCATAAAAACGATTTTCATAATCAAACTTTATTGTACTTTTACTCATATAATCACCTCTCAATTTATTAATAATATTGTATACCATTTTTAGACGAAGTCAAAATATTTGAAAGAATTATACTGACATATTATGACTATTTATTATACAAATAAATTGAAATTTTTTTATTAAAGTATGGTAAAATATGTTTGAAAGAGGTATAAAATGAAAATATATAATAAAGCAATTCTCCTTCTGATAATTTTTTTATTACTATTTGTTACAGCTTGTAGTCCTACAACTAATGATGTTAGTGCTACAAAAGTACCAGTGGAAAGTAATCAGACTACTAAAGAAACAACTTTAACTCCAGAACCAACAGCTTTAGTACCAGTCCTAGAAAAAGTAGTGCTATCCAACAACGGTGATAGTATTGGAAATCATCATTTTTCAAGTAGTCATTATGGGCTTCACATTGCTTATACAGGGGAGTATGTTACTTTTGTAAATTATATGACTTTGTTACAACATGGTAATGAAATTGAAATGGAACCTGTTGTATTTGAAGGCTTTGAATATCAAGCTGAAGGATTACAGTATTACAATGGTATATTGTATTTCATGTTATATGACTCTTTGGTTGGTGAATATCACTTGTATACTTATGATTTTGAAAAAGATCCTATAAAAGTAATGGATAGTACTGTATATTATTACTTATTTGTTAATGATAAATTGTATTTTACTAAAGAATTTGTTCAAGGACCAATTTATTCTTTTGATTTGACTAATAAAGAAGAGGTTATAATAACTAATTATAGGGCCCATGATTTTACTACAGATGGGGTTGATTTATACTTTTTTGCTACAGATGCAGGAACAGCTCCAGGATTAGTTAAGTATAATTTATCTACTAACGAAGAAACTACAGTGATATTTCCATTTTATTCACATAACTACCTAGTTCATGGTGGTTATGTATATTATGTACAAGAAAATAGCTATGATAGGAGTATTCATCGTTTATCACTAAATGATGGAACAATAGTTGATATTGCAGTTGAGTTAAGTGATTATTCATACTCTTTAAATATTTCTGATGATTTATTGTATTTACAAACAGAAAATTATATTAAATCATTTAGTCTTGATGGAACTAATGAAACAATCATTTATGAAAGTAGTGAATACCTTTCTAAGGGAATTTATATTATTGGAGATAGAATTTATTTTACAGATGGATATGATATTTATATGATTAAAAAAGATGGATCAGGTTTGGTTTATTATTCTTTAAGTTAACTTTCTAAGTAGAGTTCATATAGCCTTTTAGGGCTAATAATAGTAAAGGTATTCTTCTTATAAGTAAGAATACCTTTTTCTTGTAGTGAACTTAGTACCCTTGATAATGCACTTCTGTTACTATGCAAATATTCAGCTAATTCATAACGATTAAATGGAATTGTGAAAGAAAGATTGGCATTTTTTCTAATTTGATTTACTAAGTAAATACCAAGTTTTTGTTCTATTGTTTTTTTTGTTAAATATTCCATTTTCTCGTTCATAACTAAAGTTTTATTAGCTAATATGGTCATCATGTTGCTAATAAGTTTTTTATGAAATGTACAAGAATGTTCACAAATACCAACTAATTGATAAAAATCAATAAACATTATTTCACTATCTCCATGACTAAAAACAGTAACTGGACTAATATTTTTTCCAGAGCAAACAAAAACTTCTGCAAATAAATCACCAGCTGATAATCTATTAACAATTACTTTATTACCCACATAGTCTTCTTTGGCAATATCAATACTTCCAGATAGAATAACACCAATTTCATGAATAGTATCATCTTGCATAAAAATAATATCATTCTTGAAATAAGTGTGATAATTCGCTTTAATGCAATGAAGTAAATGGGGTAATTCTTCGTGTTTTATTCCCTTAAAAAGAGGGCAAAGTAATATTTTTTCATATCTATTTTTCATATTTTTTCCTTATCGTTGCAATTGCAACGGAACTAGTTAGTTAACTATACTACACTACTGTTGTGAAATCAATGGTGGAGGTTTTAAATGTTACGAGATTTAATTGTTATAGATGAAAAAAAGTGTAATGGATGTGGCCTGTGTATTACAGCTTGTCATGAAGGCGCGTTACAAATGGTACAAGGAAAAGCTAAACTAATATCAGAGTCATATTGTGATGGTCTTGGAGACTGCTTACCTGAATGTCCAACAGGAGCTATAACTATTGAAAAAAGAGAAGCTAAAGAATATGATGAAGCAGAAGTAAAAAGGCGAATGGCAGAAAAGGAAGAGATAGAACCTGTAGCTTGTAGTTGTTCTGGAACTATTTCAAGAAGTATAAAAAAAGAAATAGAAATTCCCACTCAAACACAACAGTATGCTAATGGTGTTTCTCAATTAAATCAATGGCCGTGTCAGTTGAAATTGGTACCAGTGAATGCACCATATTTTCAAAATGCTCGTTTACTTATAGCCGCTGATTGTACAGCTTTTGCTTATCCTAATATTCATCAGAGGTTCATGAAAAATAAAGTAACATTGATTGGGTGTCCTAAACTTGACAGTGGAAATTATGCTGAGAAATTATCTGCAATTTTAGCGAATAATTCAATACAAAGTATTAGTGTGCTAAAAATGACTGTTCCATGCTGTGGTGGTATTGTTCACTCTGTCAAACAGGCGCTAATTAGTAGTGGAAAAATGATACCATGGGATGTGACTACCATCACACCAGAGGGTCAAATTATTGAATAGGAGAAGAAAATGATAGAAAAAATTTATGAAATTACAACTGGAAACAATAAAATAGTAGAAAAAGTTGTCGACGATGATCATGTTAATATTAATCACATGATTTTAAATAAAGGTGAAGCACTTCCAATACATTTTTCGAATTCGAATGTATATTTAGTGATTGCCAGAGGAAATCTTACGTTGGCTTTGGATGATGGAGACTTTGCTACATATAAATATGGGCAAATAGTAAATATTCCATACAAAAAGAAGATGAATGTAACAAATACTAACGAACAGTTATTAGAATTTTTTGTTGTTAAATCACCAAATCCAAGACATTACAGTAAATAAATAACTAATAAGCGCCATTTCTATGGCGCTTATTTATTTCTCTCTATATAATAGAACTATGATACTAGAAGAAATTTTACAAGACATGATAGCATATAATAAAAGTGATATTGCTAGAATTAATCATGCCATAAAAGTTTATACATATACTTGCTTGATTATGGCTAACGAAAATGTAGTAGACAAAGTAGCTTTTGTTGGTAAAGTTACTGCGATTTTACATGATATTGGTATTCATGTATGTGAAAAAAAGTATAAGAAAGTATCTGGTTATCTTCAAGAAATAGAAGGCCCCCCTGTGGCTTTGAAAATTTTAAAGCGATATAATTTACCAAAAGAGACTCTAGAGAGGATATTATATTTAATTTCAAAACACCATTCATATAGTGAAGTTAATGGTATGGATTTTCAAGTGCTTATTGAAGCAGACTTTATTGTTAATGCTCAAGAGGAGAACTATTCCGATAAACAGAAAAAAATCATAATGCAAAAATATTTCAAAACAAAATCAGGTGCTACTTTCTTATATAATTAATTTGTATCAGTATCTAGTTAATTTTTGATATAATATAATTTATAAGAATAATCATCTTTAAGGGGAGTTATGAAAATAGTATTTAATATGGTACATTTAGATAATATTGAAACAGCAACGGGTGTTGGACAACATCAATTAAATATTGTAGAAGGATTAATGGCATTATCATATCAAGAACAATATATATTTTTAGTAAATGATATTGTAAAAAAACAGTTAATAAAAAAATATCCTACCATTAATACTATTTCGTATGGGAAACAAGATAAAATTCCGAAAATATTCAATAAGTATTATTATACTTTAAACATTCTTATACTTGATCAAATCTATATCAAAAGAATTGTAAGAAAAATCAAGCCTGATGTAATTTTTCAACCTTTTAATAGTATTACAATAAAAACAAGATGGAAACAACCAGTAGTAATAATGGTACTTGATATGTATCATCGTTTTTATTCTAAGTATATGGGAAAAATGCATTATATAGTAACTGTAAAAAGACATAATTCCATGATGAAATATTCGGATGCCATAATTACCAGTTCATATGTGAATGAAAAGCATATCAAGCAATTTTATCCTAATAGTCATAATAAAATAAGTGTGATTCCTGTTCCTATTTCCATTGATACTACTAAAATAGAAGAGTTTAGTATAAAAAAACCATATATATTGTGTGTGAATTCATTAAGGTATCATAAAAACATTCATACATTAATAAAAGCTTTTAATCTAATTAAAGATGAAATAAAGCATGATTTAGTATTAATTGGCACAAATGAAAATGACGAAGCTAATAATATAAAAAATAAGAATAATCGAATTCATTTTACTGGGTACATTTCAGAAGCAGAACGAAATTATCTATATAAAATGGCTGATTTAAATATTAGCCCTACTATGTTTGAAGGTTTTGGAATGACTCCATTAGAAGCAATGTTATTTGAAAAAAAGGTGTTAGTATCTGATATTGAGGTTATGAGGGAGTCAACCTTTAATAGGGCGCAATACTTTACTGACATTGAAAATGAGAAGGTACTGGCAAAAAGAATAATTGAAGTGCTAACAATGAAAGAAGATAAGTTAGATATGAGTGAGTGTAAGAGGGAAGTAATTAAAAGGTATAATCCTAAAGTTATTGCTAATATGATTCATCAAGTACTCATAAAAATTGCTGGAGAAAAATAATGAAAATTGCTATTGACCTAACTAGTTTTAATAAAGAGTTCAGAGGAGGAAAAGAGCAGGTAGTTTGTAACTTGATTACAGGTTTTACTAGTCAATCACCTCAAACAGAATTAGTGATTTTTTGTTATGAAGATTATGAAAAAAAAGCAAAAAAACTTGCAAAAAAAGCTACTATTATTTCTTTTAAACGATGGAAAATTAAAAAACTCATTCAAGATATGTATTTGAGAACATTTATAATGAAAAAGTATTTAGATAATGTTGATGTCTTGTTTTTCCCAATATATTATACAGGATTTCATAAATTTTCTATTCCAACAATTGTACTACCCCATGATATTCACTTTAAGTCTCATCCTTCTTCATTTGATGTTTTAACTAGAATTAAAGAAAGTATATTGTATAAAACTGATTTTTCACTACGTGACCATATAATAGCTATTTCTGATTTTGATTATAAAGAAATGATTAAATTCTACCCAGCTTATACTGAAAAAATTACTAAAATATATAATCCAATTGTAGCACCAAAAACAATTAGGCAATCAAAAAGAAAGCATTTACTTGCAATTAATGTGGGATTCGCTCATAAAAACATAAAAACGCTTATTAAAGCCTATTCGTTAATAAAAGATACATGTTCATTACCGTTAATATTAGTTGGTAAGTCATATGATGATGTTAATATTAATGAAATGATAAAGAAATATGAGCTACAAGAACATATTACTTATATGGGTTATGTAGATGATGAACAGTTAAAACAATTATTTATTGATGCGTATGCTTATATTACACCGTCTATTTATGAAGGTTTTGGTATGACAGCTGTAGAGGCAATGCTTTATAAAGTACCAGTTATTTCTTCAAAACAAGAGGCATTAGTTGAAGTAACTTTTAATAATGTTGCATATTATGAACCATATAATGATGCTAAGGCATTGGCTAAGGAAATAACAAAATTAATAAGGCATTATCCTGATGACATATATCTAGCTACTTTAAAAGAAAAGGCAACAAAAATATACCATTTTGAAAAAATTGCTATTGAGTATTTAAAGTTTTTTGAAAAAATTAGTCAACAGATAATTTATGTTGATCCTATGTCATATCACAATTTAGCTCTATATGATCATAGCTTGTTATCTGCTATGTCATTAATGAATATTATTTATGTAGGTAATCAGAATTATAATTTAGCAAATAACCATCAAATTAAAAGGCTATACAACTATTCTAAGTACTCATTAACAATAAGAAAAGTTAGTAGTTATTTATCTTCACAAAGAAAGCTATATAAACTTATAAAGAAACATCATATAAAAGTGATACATTTACAATGGTCACGAATGGCATTTTTTGATTACTTATTTATTAAGCTAATGAAACGAAAATTACACATAAAATTTGTTTATACTTCTCATGATACTTTTAGCCATAACTTTGAAAAAAGCAAAAAAAAGGCTTACCTTAAACTAATGGGAGTTGCAAATAGAATAATCGTTCATACAAATAAGTCAGCTAATATATTGGAAACACATGGGTATCATCAAGTTACAGTTATTAATCATGGACTACTAGATATAAGGAAAATGTATCCCCCTGAACCTATAGATTACAATAAAGATAATAGAATTGTTTTTTCTCTTCTTGGATATATGGAAGAATATAAAGGAACAGACCTATTAATAAAAGCATGGATGACTTCTAAAAAACTTATGAGTAATAAAAGAATACAACTGGTTGTTATAGGTAGAAACAAGATGGAATATCAACCAGTTATTAGTGTCAATTCGAATATTATATTCAAAGACACATTACTAAATGATTATGCATTTACAAGATGGATGGAAATAAGTGATGTGGTTGTTTTGCCTTATCAAAAAATTTCACAAAGCGGTTTATTACTAACAGCTTTATCAATGAATAAACATTTTATTGTTAATGATGTTGGGGAGATGGCTATTCCTATAAAAAAATATCAATTAGGGTGGGTGATTAAAGAAAATTCAGTAAAAGGATTACAAATACAACTAGAAAGAATTGTTAAAGATATAGAAAAAAATGGATTACCAGCAATCAGTGAAAAGACATTAAATAAAATTGAAAATGATTATAGCTGGAAAGTTTCAGGAGAAAAAACCATGGAAATCTATAGAAAATTATTATAAGAAAGAGTATACATGAAAGCAAAACAAATTTTACCAGTTGAAGTTGTTTTTACACCTGGATGGTGGCATAAACATGCAAAGATAAATTTTGATAAAGATTTTTTCTTTGATTCAAAAAGACGTGTTCATGACGAAATGATTATGAGACACTTTTTGCATAAGCGTTTTAAAATTAAAGATTTAGGTGATAAGCATTTAATAGAGAAACCAGTTATTGGACCAGTACAATTAGCAGCTGGATTTATAATTCCCCAGTTGTTTGGTTGTGAAATTAAGTTTCATATGGATGGACCACCAGATGTGATTCCATTAAATTTAACAGATGAACAAATTTTAACTCTTGAAAAACCAAATATTTTTACTACTTACCCTATGAACTATATGATTGATATGATGGATAAATTAGAAAAAGAGTTTGGGTATATTGAAGGTGATGTTGACTGGAATGGTGTGTTAAATCATGGATTAGATTTGCGTGGACAACAATTGTTTATTGACATGATGGATGAGAATCCTATTGTTGATATACTGTTTGATAAAATATATGAAACCATGATTGAATTTGTGTCATATATACAAAGGCGAACAGGTTCAACATCAACGGCTGTTAATAGACAAACAATTAATTTTGATAAGCCAGTGACCTTACATTCAAACTGTGCAGTTCAGATGATTTCTAATGACTTATATGAAAAGTTTTTATTACAATATGATCAGAAACTAGCAAATAAGTATCAACCATATGGAATTCATCATTGTGGAAATAATATGGAAAATGTTATAAAAGGATACCAAAAAGTAAAAGGCGCTACTTTTTTTGATATAGGCTATGGAAGTGATGTAGCTAAATGCAGAAACTATTTACCAAATGCATTTTTTAACTTAAGATTGAGCCCAGTTAAGTTACTAACTTGTTCAGCTTTAGATGTTAAAGATGACATAATCCGATTAGTTAAACAAAATGGCGGAGTGAAAAATGCAGGGATATGCTGTATAAATATGGATAGTAATACCCCAGATGAAAATATAGCAATGATGTATGAGACGGTAGAAAAATTAAGAAGATAGTTGTATGAAAAGTGTATAAATACAAGGCAATTTACAGTAATTTTATGTAAATGATGTATGATAGTAACAAGAAGGTATTAATGTGACTTTTAAAACTATTTATATCGCAGATGATGAAAAAAAGATACGAGATTTAATCAGTTTATATTTAACAAATGAAGGATATCAAGTTACAGGATTTAAAGATGGTTATTCGTTGCTTTCAAAATTAACGATAAAGCTTCCTGATATGGTTATCCTAGATATTATGATGCCAGGTATTAGTGGTTATGATGTTTGTAAAGAAATTAGAAAAAATAGTGATATACCAATTATAATAGTATCAGCTAAAGATGAACCTTTCGATAAGATATTAGGTATAGAACTTGGCTCAGATGATTACTTGTCAAAACCATTTAGCCCACGAGAGTTAGTTACCAGAGTAAAAAATATTTTTAAGCGAATTGATAATGCTAGAAAAATAACTAATACAACAAATAAATTATTAGTAAAAGATGTAACAATTTATAAAGATCAAAGAAAAGTAATGAATGAAGTAGGAGAAATTTTGCTGACAACTAAAGAATTCGATTTGTTAGTTTTTTTAATGGAAAATAAAAATAAGGTTTTTAATAGAAGTCAGTTAATTGATCATATTTGGGGATACGATTATGTGCTAGAAACAAGACTTGTTGATGATGTAATAAAACGAATCAGAAAAAAATTAAAGGATATGAAGACTATTCTTGAAATTACAACAGTCTGGGGATATGGCTATAAAATTGAGGAATAATATGAGTATTAGAGGAAAAATTATTGGATATTATACCATTACTTTAGTAATTGTTATTGTATTTTTCATGATACTTTCAACATTTACTATTAGAGCATATTTATATGACGAAGTAAAAAGTGACTTATATGAAGAAGCCAGACTAACTTCTATGTTTTTAAAAGATTCTATTGAATCGCTTTCAGATAAGGATATAAATATTGTTGACGTATTAATTGAAACTAGGCAAAAAGCTACCACATATAAATTAGATAGTGTAATGGGCTATGTGATTTATAGCCGCTTAAATAAGGAGGTTGTTTCTTCAAGTAAATATATTCCAAAATTAGCTTTTCCATATATTACTAATAGTATTAACAATGAAAATAAAGAAATTTCATTTACTGTTGATGATGAACAATATTTTGGTGTACTTTACCTAGTAACAAATGATGAGTTTGAAGAGAAATTTCCTATACTTGCAAGAAGAAGTAAAATGTCTTTTTACTTGCTTGTATATGTTAGTAATAATTCTGTAAATCTATTAGTTAGAGAAATTGTAAAAAAACAACTTTTCATTATGATTATGGCTATTGTTATAATGTTGATTGTTGGAGTTTTTATTGCAAATTCTATAACAAAGCCTTTACGAAAATTAGGAAAACAAGCTAGTAAAATTGCAAAAAGAGAATATGAACCAATTATTGGATTACCAAAAAAACATGAGATTGGACAATTGGTTAGTAGTATAAATAAAATGATTGATGAGCTAAAACAATATGATGAATCTCAGAAAAGGTTTTTACAAAATGCTTCTCATGAATTAAAAACACCACTGATGTCAATTAAAGGATATGCAGAAGGGATGATTGATGGGGTTGTTAATGTTAGCAAAGAAAATTTAACAATAATTATTGAAGAGAGTGAACGACTTAAAAAAATAGTAGAGGGGATTTCACTTTTATCTAGAATTGAAACAAAAAATGATTATTTTAGTTTTAAGAAAATGTATATCAATGATGTGGTGATTAACGCTATTGATAAGGCAAAAGGTATAGCTACAAATAAAAACAAACAATTGATATTTTCTAGTCATACAGAAGCTATTTGCTTAATTGATGATAATCAATTTGTTCAAGCACTAATTAATATTTATGGAAATTGTTTAAGGTATGCAACTAGAGAAATTAATACAATTATAACTGAAGAAAACAAACAGGTTATTATTACTATTTATGATGATGGTCCTGGTTTTAATGAAAACGATATTCCTCATGTGTTTGAACGATTTTATAAAGGTCTAGGGGGGCAAAATGGTATTGGGCTTGCAATAACACAATCCATAATTATAAGTCATCAAGGAACAATTAGAGTTTCTAATAATAAAGAGGGTGGAGCTAAGTATATTATTACTTTACCCATAGTGTATAATTAATGAAAATTATTAAATAAATTAGTCTATTTATTAAATTTGTAACACTCATTATTTATCCGAAAAACCTACTTTTTTATTTCTTTGGTACAAAAAACAACTACAATCACCATAACCCAAATGTGTTATACTATTACTAAGAAAAATAGGAGTATGACATAATGATTATTGTAATGAAACCAAAGGCAACTAAAGAAAATATTGAGAGTGTTGTAGACAAATTACATAAATATGGTCTTGAAGCTCATTTATCTACTGGGAAACAAGTTACAATTATTGGAGTTATTGGTGATAAAGCTGTTTTATATAATAAAAATATGGAATTATTGCCAGGCGTAGATAAATTAGTTCCTATTACAGAAACCTATAAATTAGTTAATCGTAAATTTAAAGATAAAAATACAACAATAAAAATAAAAGATATTACTATTGGAGGTTCAAATTTCACTATGATTGCAGGACCTTGTTCTGTTGAAAGTGAAGAACAGATTTATTCAACCGCACAATATTTACATGAGTCAGGTGTAAAAATATTACGTGGAGGTGCTTTTAAACCACGAACATCTCCTTATTCTTTTCAAGGATTAGGTAAAGATGGACTTATTTATATGAAAAAAGCAGCCAAAGCTTTTAATATGCTAATGGTTAGCGAGGTAACAAGTATCCGTGCCTTAGATATTGCTGAACCATATCTTGATATCATTCAAATTGGTGCTAGAAATATGCAAAACTATGAATTACTAAAAGAAGTGGGTAGAACACATAAACCTGTATTTTTAAAAAGAGGCCTATCAGCTACCATTGACGAGTGGTTAAATGCTGCTGAATATATAATTAGAGAAAATAATTCGAAAGTAATACTTTGTGAAAGAGGTATTAGAACATTTGAAACGTCAACAAGAAACACATTAGATATTTCATCAATTCCTGTTGTTAAGGCAAAATCTCATCTTCCCATATTTGTTGACCCATCTCATGCAAGTGGAGTTAAAGATTACATCATTCCACTAGCAAGAGCAGCTGTAGCAGTGGACTGTGATGGATTAATGGTAGAAGTTCACCCTCATCCTGATCAAGCGCTATCAGATGGTGCACAGGCGTTGACACCCATTGATTTTACTGAACTATTAAGACAAATTACGCCAATTGTAAAGATAATGGGGAGAAATATAACATGATTGTTGGTATTGTTGGATTAGGTTTAATTGGAGGTTCCATTGCAAAAGCATTAAAGAAACATAATGCATGTGACTTTATTATTGCCTATGATACTAATATAGAAACATTATCGAGTGCAAAAGAAGAAAATATTATTAATGAATATGCTTTAACAATTAATAAGTCATTTGCTAAATGTCAAATAATATTTGTTTGTACTCCTGTAGATAGTATATTTAATATTATTGAAAAATTAAGTAAGATTGTTTCTTCATCGTGTATTATTACAGATGTGGGTAGTACAAAATCTTCTTTGGTACATCAAGTAAGCCAATTACAACCAAAGGTGACTTATATTGGGGGACACCCAATGGCGGGTCTTGAAAAAAACGGTTACGATTATTCTTCTGAAATTTTACTAGAAAATGCTTATTATTTAATAACAAAATCATCATCACATACAGAAGAACAATTAACTTTATTAAAAGATTTAATAAAAAAAATTAAAGCTATCCCCTTAGTAATTTTACCAGAATATCATGATTATATAGTAGCTAGCATTTCACATATTCCCCATATTATTGCTTCATCACTAGTAAATATGGTGGAAAGCAATGACCAAGATAAAAAGTATATGCATACTTTAGCAGCTGGTGGTTTCAGAGATATTACAAGAATTGCCTCATCATCGCCTACTATTTGGAAAGATATATGCTTACATAACTCACGAGAGATACAAGAAAATTTAAAGGTGTTTATTAATAAAATAAAATTATTTGAAGAAGCTATTATTAATAAGGATGAAAAAACTCTTTTAATGCTTTTTACTCAATCAAAGGAATACCGTGATTCTTTTGATAATAAGCAGACTAGCATAATGAATAAAATCTATGATTTTTCAATAAGTGTTGAAGATAAACCAGGAATTATAGCAGATGTTTCTACTATCTTGGCAAAAAATAATATTAACATAAAGAATATTGGAATTTTGAACAATCGTGAAAACTATGGAGGAGCGCTTAGAATTGAATTGTATAGTGAAGAACATAGACAACAAGCGCTACAAGTATTAGGTAAATTAAAGTATAATATTCATGTAAAGGAATAATGCTTTATGATTACAATACTGACACAGCATAATAAACACAGTGCTTTTCTTTTTCATTCAAAAAGAGATATTCATGTAAAAGGATATGCCTATGTTGATGAATGTTATTTAGAAGGAAAAGAACTTATTGATGTTTTTTTAAACGTAGTAACAAAAGATGATTTCATACAAGTAATTAAGTCATTAAATGGGATATTTGCTGTAATAATTAATTTACCTAATCAAGTACTAGCAGCAGTTGATAAATATGGAGTTTTTGAATTATACTATTCACTGCTTAAAGGTAATTTATTTATTAGTGATTATGTGGAAGAAATTATAAAAGAAACAAATCAAAAAAAAATTAATATTGAGGGTAAAAAAGATTATTTGTATTGTGGATTTATCATAAAGGGACAAACTCTTATTGAAAATATTCATTCATTGCCTGCATCTAATTTTTTACACTACCAAGATAAATTAACTATTTTAAGATACAAATTTGGTTTTTATGAGGCACCTATTCATATGCAATATCATGAACAAAAAAAACTTTTTGACGAAGTAGTTCATAAAGTTGCTAGACGGTTTGTTTCTTCTTTGGATGGTAAAGAGGTGTATGTACCTCTTAGTGGAGGTGCAGATTCTCGATTTATTATATTGTTATTAAAAAAAATGAATTATCAGAAAGTAACCTGTTTTTCATATGGTAATATCTTATTTGGAGAAGATAAAATTGCTAAAAAGGTTGCCTTAAAAAATGGGTATTCATTTATTAACATCCCATATAAACGGAAGTTGTGGAAAGAACTATTTAAGAAATCTTTTCATAAACCATATCTAATTCACGGTTCTAATCTATCATATATACCTCATTTAATGGATTACTTTGCAGCATTAAAACTAAAAGGAAAAGATGTTATTATAGTTCCTGGTCATATCGGATCAGTTGCTGAATCGTATGTTTTTAAAAATTACACTAAGAAAGATATGATTAATAAAGTAATTGATAAATATATGTTTTATTATAGTAGAAGTGATAAAAAGATATATAATTATCTTTATAAACGAGTAGCACCATATTTTGACGAAATATTAGTTAATGATACAGTTTATAAAAAAAATGAAATTTACAATCAGGTTGCATATGAGTTGTATAGATCTAATCATATATTTAGAGCGCTAAAACCTTATGATTATCAAAAATTATCATGGAGAGTCCCTATGATGGATGAAGATATAATCACGTTTATGGATAGTTTGCCGTTAGAAGATAAAGGCAAGGAAAAAATCTTTTTTAAAAGATATATTAATGATAGATTACAATGCCAAATTCCTTATATAAATCAACCTCAAAGATTTATTACAAAAGTGTTAAGGAATATAACTGATAAACGATATTCATGTATAAAGATTTCTGATGTGAAAAAATTTCACGAGGAAAATGTTTACTTACCATCTGCTTATCAGTTATTATATAGAGTATATCGAAATTTTTTAACATATATTGCACTTAAGACAGTAAAAATCATAGAGGGATATATAGATGAGTTGTAAAGTTTGTCATATTAGTATTGTTCATAAACGACATGATATTCGCATTTTCCATAAAGAATGTGTGTCTTTAGCTAAAATAGGATATGACGTGACTTATCTATCAACAGGACGACATGATAATATTGAAAAAGGAGTTCATTTATTAGGATTCCCAGAAGCAATAAATATAAGTCGTTTACAACGGATATTATTTTACGACAAAAAGATGATAAAAAGAGCTATGGTAATCAATGCTGATATTTATCATATACATGATTTAGAATTATTTAGGTATGCTAAATATTTGAAAAGAAATAATGCTAAAGTGGTGTATGACTCCCATGAGAATACTCCCATGCAAATGTATGAAAAAGAATGGGTTCCTTCTTTCTTACGACCAATGCTTGCAAGAATTGTTGATGGTATTGAAAGAAAAAATATTCGTTATTGTGATTTAGTTATTGCTGTTGCAAAGAGTACTTATAATCGATTTTCTAAATATATTAATAATGTAGTATTGGTTGAGAATCTTCCAATCAAAGATGAATTTAAAAATATACTTGTTGACTATAGTATTAAGATGGTAAACAAACAATTTTGTTATACTGGAGCTATTTGGAAAGAAAGAGGGTTATATAATACTTGCTTTTCAATGGAATCACTTCGTGAAAATCAACTTAAAATTGCAGGGAGAATTGATATAGAAAATCTTGATATGTTTTTAAAGTTATTACCAGAAAATGTTAAATATGTTGGTTATCTATCGCGAGAAGATACTCTTAAAATATATGAACAAAGTTTTTGTGGATTATGCTTATTTGAAGATTATCCTAATAACAAGATTGATCCTCCCACAAAAATATTTGAATACATGGCAGCTGGAATTCCAGTTATATGTTCAAACTTTAAAAGCATGGAAGAAGTAGTTTTAGAATATGAATGTGGTATTAGTGTGGATCCTCATGATAAACAGGCAATAATAGATGCTATGATTTATCTAAATAATAATCCAACAAAAGTAATAAAAATGGGACAGAATGGTCAAAAAGCAATTAAAGAGAAACTTAATTGGGAAACACATCAACAGGTATTATTTGATGCATATAGGAGATTACAATGATAAAAAATTATATGGACGATGCAACAGATGCAAATCCAGCAAAATATAGTAAGTTACAAGTATCTTATGATTTTTCATTTACTGATACAGTAGGTACTTGTTATAGTGGCGAAAATTTTTCGCTAAAGGCAGCTACAAAAGGAACTTTTACAATTAAAATTACACTTAATGAGTCTTGTAATAAAGGGGATGGATTCTTTTTTTATATTCTAAATGGGAGTTTAGCTCATGAACTTCAAATAACAAATGAAAAAGCTTCAAATTATATCACCTGTAAAAGTGACATAGATGTTAAATTCATTCATAATGTTCCAGGTTTTTCTAATATATGTCGTGTTTTTTTACAAAAAGATGGACATAAAGGACAACAGATTTTAATTACAATTTCAAAGGCAAATAGTTATTTTACAGCTGGTCAAAGTTATTTTTTTATTGAACATTTTAATCAATTAACTAACCAATCATTACCAATTAATAATACCCCGCTAATCTATGAAGTAGTAAATCGTGATGAGTTAGGATTACTACGAGTTCTAGGCCCAACTGTTGCAATTAAAGGTAAAGATTATTCTATACATGTTGGAGCATTTGATAGATGTGGTAATTTAATGAAAAATTGCTTTGATGAAGTAATAATTGATAAAAAAGTTATTTCCATAATTAATGGAATGGCTGTTTATAAAAGATCTTTCAATAAAGAAAAAGTATATAGATTAAAAGCTATTCATAATACTAGTGGAAAAGAATTTAATTCAAATCCAATTGTTTGCAAAGAAAACCCTACACAGCAAATCTTTTGGGGAGACTTACATGCCCATGGTTGGGGAGATAAATCCATGCATTTAATGCATGTTAATAGTGAAAAAATTTCTCCAAAAGCTAGGCATTATCAAGCAAAAATGATTGGACGATTTGATTTTTGTGCTGTTGGTCCAATGTCGTTTCCAGAGGTGAATCGTGAGGAAATTTGGCAAGAATATACGAAAACATGTAACGAGTATGATAAATCTGGTGAATATATACCATTTTTATCTTATGAAGCACATCCACCAACAGGAGGAGATAGAAATATATTTTTTAAAAGTTTAAAAGAGCCTTTGCCTCCACTTTATAACATCCCTATGTATGAAGTTGATGAATTATATAACAAACGTGATGATGTGTTTGTAGAATGTCACATTGGAGGGAGAATTCCACGATATGAAGATAATTTACTTCATAGAGAACGATTGTGTGAAGCTATCAGCGCTTTTGGGAATGCAGAGTGGTTACTTCATCAAACAATCAAAAATGGCTATAAACCTGCTGTGTGTGGATGCTCGGACTTACATTATGGATTAATGGGTGGGCCAAAAACTATTGAAGAGTCTAGAGGACGATTTTTTAGGTATTTTGATAAACGTGATAGTGCTTTTGGGACAGGAGCAATTACAGCAATAGTTAGTGAAAAGTTAACAAGAAATCATTTGTGGAATAGTCTTGAAAGACGAAGTACTTATGCGACTAATGATGATAGAATTTATGTTGATTATAAAGTAAATGGACAAATGATGGGAGCAACTATAGAAGAAAGCGAACAGTATGTGATTGAACTTGAAATATATGGTAGTGCAAAAATTAGAGAAATTGCAATCATATGCGGAGATTATGAGGTCAAAAAAATTAAACCAAATAAACTTGATTACATAAATACCATAACCTTAAAAAACTTACCCGGTGATTATCTATATATAAAAATTCTACAAGAAAATAATGGATTTATATTAACTTCACCTGTATATATTACTAACCAATTTAAAAAGTGGAATGCACAAGATGAGATGGTAATTGGATTAAGAGAAAAGAAGGCATCAAAATATCTAAACGATGTTATAACATACTTAACAGAAGAAGGAGATCTTGCTAAATTTAATCAAATTACTCCAATTGATATCATAGATGAATCAATTACAACTTGCGCCTTATTTAATGCTTATCTAGGAAAGAAGAAAGTGTCAATTAGATGGTATTATGAATATGAAGTGCCAAGGATTCGTTTTGACTGGGGATTTACTCAAAATGGCAATATTAACTGTGAAATTATTCATAACCTAAATAATCCCGATTAAATCGGGATTATTTTTCATTAATTTATAATTAATTAATTATTCAGTAACAGCAACATTTCCTTTATCTTTTGGTAATGTAATAAAGACTAAGAATCCAGCTATAAATAATGGGATAATAGCCAATATAGAATATCTAGCATTACCAGTTAAGGTAGTAGTTAAAGCCATAACCATTGGTCCAACAATAGCTGCGAATTTGCCAAATACATTATAGAAACCAAAGAATTCATTTGAATTTTTCTTAGGAATGATTTTTGCATAGTATGAACGACTTAGTGCTTGGATACCACCTTGTGCTGATCCGATCATTGCACCTAAGATGAATATATGCCAAACTGATGTGATGAAAAAAGCAGAGATACAAGCAATTATATAAGTAATTATTCCAACAATAATCATAGTTCGTGCTGAATATTTTTTAGCCAAGTTTCCATAAATAATAGCACATGGGAAAGCAATAATTTGAATAATTAATAAAATTCCCAATAGTGTAAACATATCAAGAGAGTTACCCCCTAAAACTGCAGTTGCATATGGAACAACCATTTTAATAATCGTATCTACCCCATCTATATATAGGAAATATGCAATTAAGAAAACAAAAACGACTTTATGTTGTTTAATATTTTTAAATGTTTTTAACAATCGTTTAAAACTTTGAACAACTGGTTTTGGTTCAGGCTCTATATAATGTTTTTGTTTTACATTTTTAATCATTGGAATTGTTAATAGTCCCCACCATAAAGCAGTTATCATAAAGCCAAGCTGATATCCAATAGCTTTATCTAAACCTAAGAATAAAATAACACCTAAGCTAATTCCAAATGGAATAACGCTGGAAATATAACCATATGCGAAACCTCTAGTTGACACTTTATCCATACGCTCATCTGATGTAATATCAACTAAAAATGAATCATAAAAGATATTTGCTCCAGAAAATCCCACAACAGTTAAGATGTAAAAGATAATTAGTATCTGCCACATACCACTAGAAGGTGAAACAAAGGCTAAAGATGCGGTGAAAATTATACCGACTAAGAAGAAGAATAAGAAGAATCTTTTCTTTCTATCTTTATAATCTGCAATTGTACCTAAAATCGGGCTTAAAATTGCTACAATTATTGAAGCAATTGAATTAAAATACCCTAGATTCATTGTACTAACACCATTAAACATACCAAATATGGCAGGTAACAGTGCAGTAGTAATCGCGATTGAGTATGCAGAATTACCACAATCATACAAAATCCACGATTTCTCTTGTTTTGTTAATTTCATAAACATCAACCCCCGTATATGTTAATATAAATAGTATATCATATATATGTTCACTGAATATTAGTATTCTGTAAAGAAAGGATAGTTATGCCAGATTTATTAACCCATACCTTATTCGCTAGAAATGTTTTAGCTAGGATTGACCAAGAAGAGATAATATTGTTAATTAGTAAGAAAAAAAACCTATTTCAATTGGGTGCACAGGGACCTGACTTTTTTTTCTATTATAAACCGTGGTCTCCTTTTAATAAAAAAGTCACATCTATTGGTAGAAAAATGCATGATTATTTTACATCACAGTTTTTTATTGATGGGTTTTCATTAATAAAAGAACAAGGAATTAATGAGAAGGAGAACCTTTTAGTATATCTATTAGGATTCCTTTGCCATTATTACTTAGATAAAAATGCTCATCCATATGTTAACTATATTGAAAAAAATGGAATATGGGATTTTGATGGAAACATTCATGAGTTTTCCCACTATAATCTTGAGTACACTATTGACATACGCTTGTGGGAGAAATATGAAGATCAAAAAGCAATAGATATAGATGAATCGCTTTTGTTAAAAACAGATGATTTCGATAATTCTATTACCTCATATATAAAATATTATGCTAATACATATTTTAATATGCCTGTATCTATGAAAAATATTAATAAAGCTTATAAAAATATGATATGGATTTTACATATATTATATGATCCAAATTATCAAAAAAAGTTACTACGAAAGATTCCTATTCCTAGAAAATTTTATACAGATAATCCGTTTAGCAATTTAGATGTGCTAAATAGCCATCATCATTCATGGCATTACTTAGGAGAAGAAAAAATACGAACTGATAGTATGGAAGAAATAATGAATAACGCAGCAAATGAATGTCTTCTATTAATGACTAATTTATTTGATTATGTATATAAAGATAACCATATAGATGTTAGAACATTAATTCCTAATGTTAGTTATAACACCAATAAGACAGTGATTATGCCATAGGTATATTGGGTATAAATAACTTGTTGCTAAGAATAATTTGACTTTTTTAATAAATAGGTCTATAATTATAGGAACTTAAATAACAACATTCATGTGGGAGCCTAAGATATGGCTGAGAGGAAGAAACTTCGACCACTACACCTGATCTGGGTAATGCCAGCGTAGGAAATGATAGTTAATAGTATCGACTAGTCATCCTCAATCAGGTGGCTATTTCTTTTTATTTACCACATGTGAAAGGATATTTAAATGAAATGTAATGTAAGTTTACAAGTCATTCCTATAGTTGAGGAAGAAAACATCTATTATGTGGTAGACCAAGTTATTAATTATATAAAACAAAGTAATGTTTCTTATGTAGTTGGTCCAATGGAAACTACCATGGAAGGTGAACTAGACCAATTATTGTCTATTGTAAAAAGAGCACAAGAAATATGTATTGAACACGGAGCTTCAAGAGTGTGTTCAGTAATTAAAATTGATTATAAGAAAGATGGGGTCACGATTGAAGAAAAAATCAGTAAATATTCTTTATAAACTATTACCTTCCATAATGTTAGTGAGTATACTTGCTATTTGGGAAATTATTGTTAGTGTGAAAGATATTAAAGAATATATCCTTCCTTCTCCAAGTGCAATAATTAAAGTGTTTATTGAATCATTTGATATTTTATTTTCTCATACAGTTGTAACGTTATCAGAAACATTATTAGGGTTTGTTGTAGGTACAATATTAGCCATAATACTGTCTATTGCTATTGATAAGGTTATTTTAATGAGACGAATTGTATATCCTTATTTAGTTATATCACAGACAATCCCACTAGTTGCTTTAGCACCAATATTAGCTATTTGGTTTGGGTTTGGTATTGTTCCTAAAATACTATTGTCAGCATTAGTTGTCTTTTTCCCAATTACTTTAAGTCTAACAGAGGGACTTTCTAACTATGACCGAGAGTTATATGAAATGATGGTACAGTTAGGTTCGACTAATAGGCAGATATTTTTCAAGTTAAAACTACCATCAGCTTCCACACATTTTTTCTCAGGATTAAAAATTGCAGCAGCCTATTGTGTTATGGGAGCGGTTATTTCAGAGTGGGTAGGGGCATCAAAGGGATTAGGAATCTTTTTAACCAGAGCCATGAGCTCTTTTCAGACAGCTGCATTATTTGCAGATATTGTAATTATTATCATAATCAGCGTAACGCTGTTTAAGGGTATCGAATTCGTAGAAAAAAAAGTATTGACGTGGAGGAATTAACTTATGAAAAAAATACTTATAATTATTATTAGCCTTATACTAGTGGTAACCTTGCTAGTAGGATGTACAGAAAAAACAGATGAAATAACAAAGGTGAATTTTGTTTTAGATTGGACACCAAATACTAATCATGCAGGTATTTATGTTGCAAAAGCACTTGGGTATTTTGATGAAGTTGGTTTAGAAGTTAACATTATTCAACCTTCAGAAGGAACCGCTGAACAACTTGTTGCATCAGGCAGTGCAGATTTTGGTATCAGTTATCAGGAAAATGTTACATTTGCAAGAAGTGAGGGTGTTCCAATTGTATCTATTGCTGCCATTATCCAGCACAACTCATCTGGGTTTTTATCTAGAGCAGATGAAAATATCAATAGCGTTAGTGATTTTGAAAATAAAAAATATGGTGGGTGGGGTAGCCCTATTGAAGAGGCAACAATAAAATATTTGATGGAGCAAGTAGACGCTGATTATTCAAAAACTATGATTATCACATCAGGAGATATTGACTTTTTTACGGGAACTGAAACTGGAAATATTGATTATGCTTGGGTTTTTGAAGGCTGGTCTAATATACAAGCAAAAATTGAGGGAATTGATGTTAATTACATTGATTTAGGAAAAGAAGATAAGGTTTTTGACTACTATACACCAATAATTATTACTAGTGAAAAAAATATTGCAAATGATGAAGTAACGAAAAAATTTATGAAAGCAGTTGTTAAAGGATATGCTTATTGTATAGAAAATCCAGAACAGGCAGCTGACTTATTACTAAAGGCAGTTCCAGAATTACCAGTGGCACTTGTGACTAACAGTATGTTGTTTTTAGCTAATAGATATAAAGATGATGCTCCTTATTGGGGATACCAAAGTAATGAAGTTTGGAGTAGATATATGGATTGGTTAGTAGAAAATCAATTTATTGATCAATCTATTAATGTAGAAGAGGCGTTTACAAACGATTATGTAAAATGATTAAAGTTACAGACTTAAATAATACCTATACTACGAATGAAGCAAGTGTAAAAGTACTTGAGCACTTGTTTCTTACTTGTGAAAAGAATCAGTTTGTATCAATTATTGGACCATCTGGTTGTGGTAAAAGTACTTTTTTTAAAATACTTTCTGGTATTATTACAGATTATACAGGATCATATAAAATTGATGGACAAGTTATTTACATGCATCAGAATGATAACTTAATGCCATGGAGAAGTATATATGACAATATAATACTTCCCTGTGAAATAAGAAAAGAAAAACCAAATCATGAAAAAATTAAAAATTTAGTTAAAGAATTTGAATTAGAAGGCTTTATGGATATGTATCCACATCAATTATCAGGTGGAATGAGAAAGCGAGTTTCATTATTACGTGCTTATCTGACTAATAGAGAAGTTATGTTACTTGACGAACCTTTTGGTTCTTTAGATGCCTTAACACGAAAAAGTATGTACAGCTGGCTACTAAGAATTTGGTATAAACATCAAAAAACAGTGCTATTCATAACACATGATATAGAAGAGGCTATTTATTTATCTGATGTAATTTATGTAATGGGTAAGAGACCTGCAACAATTGTTGATAAGATTATAATTGATTTTAAAAGACCTAGAAACATGGATATGCTTCTAGGTCAAGAGTATCTAACTTATAAGAAGAGATTACTAGCTTCACTTGCCAAGTAATTTTGTTATTTCGTCCATTATTTGCTCTTTATTTTTTTCTAATCCGGTAATACACCAAGCTTTTTTGGTGAATTTATATTTATTAGCAACAGTATCTGCAATTTTTTTTGAATTACTACCCATACATACAGATAAAATATATAGATTTTTTAAACCTTTCATTTCTTCTTTTATATATTGCCTCGCTGCTGGTGTCATACCACCAGCCCATACAGGTGTAATGAGTAATATATTGTCATAGGAACTAGCATTTTTTTTATAGGAAATTACTGTTTCCTTTTTAGATAATTCGCTAAAACCAGCTTTGGGCCAACCTAAAAGACCACTATAATTTTTATCATCAAAGATTTCATCAGTATTACAATTTGAAAGTAATAGCGATATTTCTTCACTTAATTTTTTACAAGTTCCAGTTCGACTATAATATGTTATTAAATTTGTCATTATTTCTCCTTTAACACCAAATTTCATATAAAGATGTTATACTGATTATAATGTTTGTGCAAGAGGATTACAATACTACAAATAATAAATAATTATTATAAGAATTATACTTTTATATGTACAACAATAAGGTGGATGGGACAATTATGAATGACAGCAAAAAAGGAACAATACTTATTATTATTGCTTATGTATTATGGGGGCTCTTTCCATTTTATTGGGCACAATTAAATCATGTATCAAGTATAGAAATAATAGCATATAGAATATTGTTATCATTTATAATGTGCCTTATTTATTTAATATACAAAAAAGAATTATCAGTTTTTGCTATTTTCAAAAACAGTAAAGCTACTATACGATTTATTATTATAAGCTTATTGCTGTTTATTAACTGGTTTACTTTCATTTATGCTGTTACTAATAATATGGTCATAGACGCTGGAATGGGGTATTACTTAAATCCAATTATTAGCATATTATTAGGAATATTATTTTTAAAAGAAAAGCTTGGAAAAGCACAAATCGTTGCGTTTATATTAGCAATATTTGGTATTGTTTATTATATTGTAAGTATGGGTGTTATTCCCTATATTACTCTTATTTTAGGAACAACATTTGGTGTATATGGATTGTTTAAGAAGAAGACTAAACTTTCTGGTATGCATTCAATGTCGATTGAAACAACTATTTTAGCACCTATAGCGTTAATTATTCTTTTTGCAGTATCAAGAAATAATGATATCTCATTATTTACAGGTGATACTAAAACCATTGTTATAATAATTTTTGCAGGGTTAATTACACTAACTCCACTAGTACTATTTGCTGAAGCCACAAAGAGGATACCATTAATTAGAGTTGGATTTTTACAACTAATAGCTCCAACCATGATGCTTTTTACAGGACTTGCTATGGGAGAAGACTTTTCAGTTAATCGAATTATTTCACTTTCGTTTATTTGGATAGCCTTATTCATATATAGTATATCAATATTGAAAGGGGACAATAATGATAGGAAAAATAATAAAAGACTTTCCACCAACAGCAGAAAATCCTAGAAACTCAGAGGGGTCGTTTGTTAAGTTAGAAGATGGAACAATCATATTTGCTTATAGCAAATTCATTGGAGATGGTCATCAAGATGTATCAAAAGCATACATTGCATTTGTATATTCATATGATAATGGAGAAACATTTGGTGATGAAAAAATCATATTTTCACCAGATGAAGTAGGAGCCAAAAATATAATGGCTGTTTCCTTTTTACAATTGGATAAATGTATAATAATTGCTTATGTAGTGAGGTACGGATTTCATGATCTTAGACTACATATTAGAAAATCCTATGACCAATGTAAAACTTTTTCTAACCTAAAATGTGCTATACCTTATCCTGGATATTATGTAACAAATAATGAACGAATTATAAAACTATCTAACAATTCAATTATTATACCTGCAGCATTTCATCGTTGTCTTCATAGTGATTCTTCAGATTGGAGTTCATGGGATAGCCACGCAGTTGCACGATTCTTTATTTCAGAGGACGAGGGTGAAACATTTATAGAGTCTAAAGGTTTTGGGTCACTCAATTTAAGTCAAAGCAATACAGGATTACAAGAACCAGGAGTAATTGAAATTGAAAATGGACATCTTCTATGTTATTGCAGAACTGACTTAGGTTGTCAGTATTTATCACACTCGTATGATTATGGGAAAACATGGAGCAATTTTTTACCATCTAAATTCTTTTCACCAACATCACCAATGTCAATGAAACGTATTGATGAAAAAAGGATTTTAGCAGTATATAATCCTATTCCAATTACTCCTATTGTTAATGAAGGGAGTTCATGGGGGCGGACACCATTAATAGGGGCAATAAGTGAAGATAATGGTAGCACTTTTAATAAATTTTTCATGTTAGAAGATGATAAATTAGCTGGATTTTGCTATACAGCAATGTATGTTGATGGCGATACAATATTGCTTTCATATTGTTGTGGTGGCGAAGGTGATGGACAATGCCTAAATAGAATCAGAATTAGAAAATTAAGTGTAGAAGATATATATAACAATCTTGAACAAAGTAGTATAATTATAAACACGTAGGGGGAGGAAATTATTTATGAAAAAAGTCACTGTAGGATTTATTGGATGTGGAGGGTTTGCTCAGAATATGCATATGCCTTTACTAGAGAAAAATGATAAATATATTATTAAAGCTTATATGGATATAAACATTGAAGCTGCAAAAAGTGCTCATGAAAAATTTGGTGGAGAGTATTACACAGATAAGGTTGAAAAAATCTTAGATGATCAAACAATTGATTTGGTCTTTATAACTACAAGGCACGATTCACATGCTGAGTTAAGTGTTAAAGCTGCTAATGCAAAAAAACATATAATGTGTGAAAAACCTATGGCATTAAATTATAAAGATTGTTTAAAAGTAGCGAAAGCTGTTAAAGAAAATAATGTTAAATATACCATTGGATATAATAGAGGATTAGCGCCATTAGTTACAAAAGCAAAGGACTTATTAGATACAACAACAGGGAAAATAATGGCTTATCATAGAATACAAGCTCCATTTCCAGAAGAGCATTGGGCTCATATAAAGAACATTGGAGGAGGTAGATTTATTGGCGAAGGCTGTCATATATTTGACTTATTTTGTAGATTAATTGATTCTGACCCAATATCTGTTTATGCTGCAGGGGGAACTTTTTTAGATGAAAAAAAAGTAACTGTTCCTGATAGCGCAAATGTGACTATAATGTTTGCAGATGGAAGTGTTTGTACAACATTAATCGCAAGTGCGGGTTGTTCAGCCTTTGAAAAAGAAGTAACAGAAATATATTGCGATAATAAGGCAATCTTTATTAATGGATTCAAGGAAATTGAATATTATGGATTTGAAGGACATGACAAAATTGCTATGCAATTAGATGGAGTAGATAAAGGACAACGAATTGAACTTGATTTATTAGCAGATGCTATTTTAAATAATACACCTAGTCCAAATGGAATTGATATTGCTCTAAGGGCTGCTGTTATTAGTTACAAAGTAGATCAATCTATTGAAAGTAAACAACCAGTACAAATTACTGAAAGTGAAATTTATTATCATGAAAATTAAATATGGAGCGATTGGATATATAACTGAACCACTATTAAAACCTTTTGGATTTAAAGGGGGTTATGTTAGTGATGTTTGGCAAGTAGCGGTGAGCATTGGAAATGGTGAACAAAAAACAACTGGATTAAGTATTCAATCAGTACTTTGGTCAGATGGACAGGTTTTTGCATCACTAGGTCAATTAGCTGGTGATAAGCTTATGTATGATACGACAAAATTTGCTTTGTCATATCTACAAACTATTGAATTTGACCATCCAAAACAAGCTACTAAAATGTTATTTGAAAAGTGTTATGAACATGTAAGAGTAACAACTAAAATAAATGTTAAAAAAACCTTTATTTTAAATGCCTTAGTGGCCATTGATATGGCATTATGGTTACTATACGCAAAAGAACAAGGAGTTACTTCATTTACTAAACTAACAGGTTTAGAAAAAAAACATAATAAAGTAGCATCTATTCCCTTAATTACATATACAACAACAACTGATGAAATAAGCAAAATGTTATCTAATGGGCAGTTCTTTTTGAAAATTAAAATAGGGAATACTTATGAGTGGGATAAACAACGTATTAGTGAAATTTATCAATTAACTAAGGATGTTAAATGTCCATACACAACAACTCAAAAACCAATCTTATACTTAGATGCAAATGGACGGTATGATGATTATGATAAACTATATTCGCTTATTGATTATCTTGATGTAGAAGGAATTTTACCTGATGTGGGTCTATTTGAAGAACCATTTTCAGAAGAAAAACAAATTGATGTTAGTTCATTACCATGTTTATTTGCTTGTGATGAAAGTGCACATTCTATCAAGGAAGTAAGAGAACGTTATGAACAAGGATATAAAGCTATTGCATTAAAACCAGTGGCAAAAACACTTTCTGAAAGTTTAGAAATGTTAGACTTTGCTATATCTATGGGGATGAAGCCATTTATAGCTGATTTAACTGTAAACCCATTCCTATTGGAATTGAATCGAAATGTAGCTTGTAGGATAGATACATTAGACAGTGTATCTGTAGGATTACTTGAAACTAATGGTGATATGAATTATACCAACTGGGAACAGATGATTGGATATCATCCACTAAAAAAAGAAGGCTTTAAAGTGGCGAAAAATGGGGTTTTTATAATGGATAACTATGAGAAAAATGATGGGGGAATCTTTTTAAACTCATCATATTATGATGGTATTCCAAATGAGGTAATTAAAAATGGCTAGAAAAGTTAAAATATCTGTGCTATCTGGACATCGTCCTAACCAGTACAATGGTGAAATGAAAGTAGATATAGCTATTAAAGCTATGCAAGATTATTGGATAAACGAATTACAACAAGCAATTAATGAAAAGAGTGATGTGGTATTATTACCTGAAGCTTGTGATAGGTTTTTAGATTTGAAGCCATCATTTGCTAAAGAGTTCTATGAAGCAAAAATTCATGTTATGCCTGATTTCTTTGCCAATTATGCCAAAGAACATAAAATCACAATTGTCTATAGTGCTAAATTAAAAAATACTAATTCAAGTGTAGTGTTTAATCAAAATGGAGATATTGTATCAACTTATGACAAGATGTTTCCAATGATTAGTGAAATTAATGATGGAGTTATTCCAGGTAAAGAAGCAGTAGTTAGTTCTT
>JAUUZE010000034.1 GCA_030590175.1 Clostridia bacterium | reverse complement strand
TATTTAACTTTAATTATTTTTGTGGTTCCAGTGATTATTGGATGTGGTATTGCAGGTGGATTTGGTGTAATTTATTATTTAACTTCTCTTATAGTATTTATATTTTTACCAATATTACCACTATCAATTTCTTCAATTGTTATTGTATCACTTATGAGCTTTTCAAAAAGAGCAATTAATAAAGATAGATTTACATTGATATCTGGTTTGTTGGGACTGGGAATTGGATTAGGTTTTAATTTCTTGCTACAGTCTTTTTTCGTAAAATTAGAATCGAAAGAAGCTATTGAGCAAATGATGTCAGATGGCTCACTAAATCTTGTCAATCAAATTGCTTCATATTTTCCTGGTATAAAAAATGCTACATTGGCAATTGCTAAGGGACAATTTTTACAATTATTGATTTTTATTGCTATTGCACTAGTTGCATTTTTATTGTTTATGATTGTGGCAAAAGCATTGTATTTTAGAGGAGTCTTAGGAATTAGTCAACAGGCAGCTAAAAAAAACTACAAATTATCAAGTGCTAGTTTTGAAAAAAGTAAAAATAATATTTTAGCTTATGCTATTAAAGAGATTAAATTAATTTTACGAACACCAATCTACTTTATGAATTTGGCTTTAATGGATTATCTAATGCCACTTATATTTATAATTGCATTTATCAGTACTGGAGATTTAGATACCATAATTAATGCATCTATAAAATTTACTTCACAATTATCATCAGCAGGACTATTAATTGGTATTTCTTTTGCCTTTTTCGCTTTTATCAGTGGTATGAATGGTATTACAGCTACATGTATTTCAAGGGAAGGTGAGCAACTCTATATAATGAAGTACTTACCAATGACGATTGCTGATCAAATTAAAGCAAAATTACTATCTGGATTAATAGTATCACTACTTGGAATGGTTATTACTTTATTAGTAATTACTGTGCTATTTCAAATAAATATAATAACTGTACTTTTACTATTAATTGCTGGAGCTAATAGTGTTTTATTAACTAGATTAACGGGTTTAATAATTGATTTATCTCATCCGAAACTTAACTGGGATAACGAAGTAAAAGCTGTTAAGCAAAACATGAATTTAATGTTTAATATGTTAATTAGTATGGTTATTGCAGCATTAGCAGCAGTTGGAACATTTATGTTTCAATTATCTTTGGGTTTATCAATAATTATTTTCATTGTGGGATTTGCACTTATTAATTATGGATTGTATCAATTAGTATGTAAATCAGCATATAGAAAAATTATGAAGATTGAGTGAGTGACTTTATAAACTAGAGCTAAAAAATATTAAAATAATGTAAAATATTCTATATTAGTGTTTTGGCTAAGTTTATTTGACAATCCCAAAGCTGTGTTTAGATAATTTTTATATGAGTAATATTTACTCACGAATAGAGAACGTGAGTAAAAAAATGAATAATTTACCCATGTTCTCTTGTTATGAGAAAGAAGTTCCTATATAATTAGGATATATTAAGGAGTTTTCTATGACTAATTTTAAACTTAATCCACTTCCACCTACTACTAAAATTGAAACTATCTGTGTACTAAAACAATTAGCTATTTCTCATAAAGCATTGGCAGAATTGAATGGTTATGCAAAAATAATACCAAATAAAAATATTCTAATTAATGCAGTTACAATCAACGAAGCAAAAGACAGCTCTGAAATTGAAAATATAGTTACCACTCATGATGAATTGTATAGAGCAATAGTTCAAAAATCATATAAAAATGTTGAAGCAAAAGAGGTTTCTAATTACAGGGCTGCTTTATGGTCAGGCTATAAATTTATTGAAAAAAATGGAATCCTTACTGTTAATTCTATTATTGAAATTCAAAAAACAATCGAAAACAATGATGATGGAATGCGAAAATTACCAGGAACAACATTAATAAATGAATTTACAGGTGAGGTAGTTTATACACCACCATCATCTGGAACAGAAATAATCGAACTAATGGATAATCTTGTTAGCTATATTAATGAGGATCAGGATTCAATTGACAAGTTGATAAAACTAGCTGTTATACATTATCAATTTGAATCAATTCATCCCTTTTATGATGGTAATGGTAGAACAGGAAGAATAATCAATATTTTATATCTTGTTCTAAAAGAGCTTTTAGATAGCCCTATATTATATTTAAGCAAGTATATTATTAAAAATAAATCGCTTTATTATAAGCTTCTTCAAGAAGTTAGAACAAAAAACAATTGGGAAGAATGGATTCTATATATTCTTAAAGGGATAGAAGAAACATCCATAGATACCCTATTAATAGTAAAAAAGATTAATGAGGAATTCACAGAGTATTCCGATGATGTTAAAAAAACACTTCCTAAGATATATTCAAAAGAACTTATTGAACTTCTGTTTTTTGAGTTTTACACTAAAATAACATATATAGAAAAGGGCTTGATGATATCTAGAAAAACAGCTTCTACTTACCTCAATAAACTTGAAGACAATGGTTTTCTAATATCAGAAAGAATTGGAAAAGAACGAATTTTTCTAAACCAACGACTTTTGAGTGTTGTAAAAACAGCAGCATTAAGAAGCAAGTAATTTAACATAATCAACAAGAAGCTTCTACTTTTATATGTAATGGGAGTATGTCACTACTAGAACTCAATTATCTTGACAGTAACCCTCTTGACCTATAGAATTATAAAGTAAATGTGAAAATAATTTAATACATTTTATATTATGTTGAACATTGATAAATTAATAAGGAGGTATAGTAATGACAATCGGATTAACAAGACTAACAACGATGTTTCTTATCTCCGGTGTAGCTTTTGTATTATTAGTAGGAATTACAATGTTCCTACTTGGTATAGCGTTTAGAAAAAGAAAAGCTGAAAAGCAAATAGGTGGAGCAAAAACTGAGGCAGATCGAATTTTAGCAGAAGGCGAAAAAAGGGCCGAGGCTAGAAAACGTGAAATTATGATAGATGCCAAAGAGGAAATCCACAAAACAAAAGTGAATCTGGAAAGAGACATTAAAGAAAGAAGAGCAGAAGTTTCAAGGTTAGAAAGAAGAGTTCTTCAAAAAGAAGAGAATCTTGATAAAAAAAGCGATAATTTTGAACAAAAAGAAGAATCGTTAAAAAGTAAAGTGAATGAAGTTGAAATTAAAGAAAAAAAAGTAGATGAAGTACTAGAACAGCAAATGATAAAACTAGAGACAGTTGCGAATCTTTCTAAAGAAGAGGCAAAAAAATATCTGTTAAGTCTACTTGAAGATAAACTGAAAATGGAAAAAGTGGCTATTTTACGAAACCATGAAACGCAAGTAAAAGAAGCTTCTGAACAAATATCTCAAGATATCATTGCAACAGCTATTCAAAGTTGTGCACCTGAGTATGTTGCTGAATCAACAGTATCTGTAGTGGCACTACCAAACGATGATATGAAGGGAAGAATTATTGGTCGAGAAGGACGAAATATCAGAACTCTTGAAACATTAACTGGAATAGATTTAATTATTGATGATACACCTGAAGCCGTAGTGCTATCAGGATTTGACCCAATTAGAAGAGAAATCGCAAGAATTGCTCTTGAAAAATTGATTATTGATGGCAGAATTCACCCAGCAAGAATTGAAGAAATGGTTAACAAAGCTAAAAAAGAAATTGAAAACACCATTAAAAAAGAAGGGGACAGGGTCACCTTTGAAATGGGTATTCATGGATTGCATCCTGAATTAGTTAGATTGATTGGACGTTTAAAATATCGTACAAGTTATGGACAAAACATTTTAAAACATTCAATTGAAGTAGCTCATTTAGCAGGAGTAATGGCCAGTGAGTTAGGCTTAGACCCTAAATTGGCAAAACGAGCAGGAATGCTTCATGATATTGGGAAATCAATTGATTTTGAGATGGAAGGATCCCATGTATACATTGGAGCGGATATTGTTAAAAAGTATAAAGAAAATGATGTTGTTCTAAATGCTGTATTATCACACCATGGAGATGAAGAGGCAGATAATGTATATTCTGTATTAATTCAAGCAGCTGATGCTATTTCAGCAGCTAGACCAGGTGCTAGACGTGAAACACTAGAAACCTATGTGAAAAGAATTGAGAAACTAGAAAAAATCGCAAGTTCTTTTGATGGTGTTGAAAAGTCTTATGCTGTACAAGCTGGTAGAGAAATCAGAGTAATGGTCAAACCAACTGAAGTTACTGATGAAAACATCACACTGAAGTGTCGTGAGATTGTTGAAAAGATTGAAGATGAAATGGAATATCCAGGACAGATAAAAGTAAATGTAATTAGAGAATTAAGAGCAGTAGATTATGCTAAATAAGAAGACGCGGGGAAACCCGCGTTTTTTCTAGTGGGAAAGCACCTTTATGAATATTCTATTTATTGGAGATATCTGCTTTAAAGCAGGAAGATTGTTTTTTAAGCAACATAGTAAAAACTTGATAGAAAAATATGAGGTTGATTTTGTTGTGTGCAATGGAGAAAACATGGCTGGGGGAAAAGGCATTAATTATGCTGTGGCAAATGAACTCTTTTCCTATGGTTGTGACATAATAACTACAGGTAACCACATATGGTCTAAAAAAGAAGTGTTAAATTTCATTGAATCTGTAGATACGGTTCTTAGACCAATGAATTACTCTTCCCTTGCACCTGGTAAAGGTTCTGTAATTATTGAAAAAAATCAAAAGAAATTAGCTGTAATAAATATATCGGGACAGGTTGGAATGATTCCATGTAACAATCCATTTACTACTTTAGATGCAGCTTTACCTACAATTAAAGAGGAAACTAAATGTGTGTTAGTTGATTTTCATGGAGAAGCAACAAGTGAAAAAATTGCTTTTGGATATTATTTTGATGGACGAGTAAGTGCTGTTTTAGGAACACATACACACGTGCAAACAGCAGATGAGAGGATTTTACCTTCTGGAACTGGATTTATTACTGATGTAGGAATGACAGGACCATTTGAGGGAATTATAGGAAGCGACCGTGAAATAGTTATAAGACGGTTTACAACGGGAATTTCTGATTATTTTAAACCACAAAAAGGAGCTAATCAAATTAATGGTGTTTTTGTGCAAATAGATGAAGAAAATGGAAAATGTACTAGAATAGAGAGAATTTATGAAATTGAAAATATATAAAAAGAATATAGGTTGGCTATTATTATCTGTTGTTTTAATTGTAATTGATCAGTTATCAAAATGGTATATTAAAGCAAATTATTTATACCTTGAAAAAAGCGAAGTCATTACAGATTTTTTCTATATTACACATCATAAAAATTCAGGAGCTGCATGGGGAATATTTCAAGATGCAACACTTGCTTTAGCAATCTTAAGTGGCATTGTCACAGTTGTATTAATTGTTTTCATGTTGAGTATGGAACATAAAATGGCAGTTATTTCATTAGGTGTAATTATAGCAGGAGCTATAGGAAATCTTATAGACCGAGCTATATTTATGGAAGTTACTGATTTCTTGGATTTTTATATCTTTTCATATGACTTTCCAATATTTAATGTAGCAGATATGTGTGTGGTTATTGGAACAATACTACTTAGTATCTATATCCTCTTCATATATAAGGAGGAACCTAAAAAGGATGAGTAATCAAATTACATTAGTAGTTAAGGGCGATCAGATGCGAGTTGATGCTTATTTGGCACGCGAGTTATCTGATTTTTCACGAAGTGCAATTAAGAAAAGTATAATAGATCAAAAAGTTCTAGTAAATGGTAAATCGGTTAAACCAAAATACCTAGTTCAATTAAATGATGAAATTATTGTTATACAAGAAAACGTACAAGATACTGATATAAAAGCTGAAAAAATCCCACTAAATATCGTTTATGAAGATGAAGCAATCCTAATTATTAATAAACAAAAAGGATTAGTTGTTCATCCAGCTCCTGGTCATTATTCTCATACATTAGTCAATGGATTGATGTATTATTGTCATGAGCAATTATCTGATATAAATGGACTAATTAGACCTGGGATTGTTCATAGGATTGACAAAGATACTACAGGATTATTAGTAGTTGCAAAAACAAATAGTGCTCATCAATTTTTAGCTAATCTATTTAAAACTCATGATATTACTAGAGAATATACTGCATTAACATATGGAATGATTAGTGAAAAGGGGGGGACTATAAATGCCCCTATTGGGAGAGATCCAAAATTTCGTAAAAAAATGGCAGTCAACTTATCAAATGGGAAGCGTGCATTTACTAAGTTTGAAGTACTTACAAGATATCGTGGATATACATTAATTAAGGCGACTTTAGAAACTGGTAGAACACATCAGATAAGAGTACATATGAAATATATAAAACACCCACTTGTTGGTGATGAATTATATACAAATAAAAAAGATGGTTTTGGAGTCAAAGGGCAAATGCTTCATGCAAATAAACTTGGATTTATACACCCTACAACAAAAGAATATGTAGAATTTATTGTAAAAATACCTGAGGAATTTCAATCAATCTTAAAAGGGCTTGAATTATATGAGTGATTTTGCTTCGCGAACAATTCAATTGATTGGGATTAAAGCCTATAAAAAACTTCAGTCTAGTTGCGTATGTGTAATTGGCTTAGGTGGAGTTGGCTCTTATGTTGTAGAAGGATTAATTAGAGCTGGTATTGGTAAATTGATTGTAATTGATTGTGAAAATGTAACTAAATCAAACCTTAATCGACAAATCATTGCCTTAAATAGTACAATTGGACAAGCAAAAACAGATGTCATTTGTAAAAGAGCAATAGATATTAATAAGCTAGTTAATATTAAAGGGATTCAAGCTTTTGTTGATGAAAAAAATATTAAAAATTTATTAGATGATGAAAATATAGATTACATTGTTGATGCTATTGATAGTGTTGCTTCAAAAATAGCGATTATTACATATTCGAAATTTAAAAATATTCCAGTTATTTCATCTATGGGAACAGGTAATAAAGTAAATCCAATGCTATTTGATATAAAAGATATTTCCAAAACTACAGTTTGTCCTTTAGCTAGAAAAGTTAGAAATGAGCTTAGAAAATTAAATATAAAAAAAGTGGATGTTTTGTTTTCAACAGAAATACCCCATAGGGAATTAAATGATATAACTGTCCCAGCTAGTATCTCATTTGTCCCATCTGTTGCAGGGTTATTAATTAGTGGTTATGTTATCAACAAAATCACTGGAATATGATATAATTTAAGCCGTACAATTGGAGGATGAAATGAATAAAAAAATAAAGAATGAACATATTGATAGATTGTTTGAATCCATCTTAATGATTGATTCAGTAAAAGAGTGCTATATGTTTTTTGAAGACATTTGTACAGTAAAAGAACTTAATACAATTGCACAACGCCTTGAAGTAGCAACAATGTTGCAAAAAGGTAAAAAATATTCACAGATAATTAATGAAACAGGTGCTAGTACAGCAACCATCAGCCGAGTTAATAGATGCTTACAATATGGTGCAGATGGGTACAAGTTAATCTTAGATAAATTAGAAAAAGAAGGAAAATAGTACATGAAAAAACTAATTAGAAAAATTGTTGGTTCATATAGCGACAGAGAGATTAAGCGACTAATGCCAATAGTTGATGAAATAGAAAGTTATCAAGAAGAATTTAAGCTTCTTAGTGATACTCAATTAAAAGAACATACTGACCTATATAAAGAGCAACTAGAACAAGGAAAGACTCTAGATGATATTTTACCAAAAGCTTTTGCAACAGTAAGAGAAGCAGCTTCGCGTGTTCTTAATATGACCCCTTATCGCGTTCAATTAATAGGTGGTATAGTGATGCATCAAGGACGAATTGCTGAGATGAAAACAGGAGAAGGTAAAACTTTAGTAGCTACTTTACCTGTTTACTTAAATGCTCTATCAGGCAAAGGTGTACACGTTGTAACAGTAAATGAATATCTAGCAAAAAGAGATAGCGAATGGATGGGTAAAGTCTATCAGTTTTTAGGATTGAGTATCGGACTAGTTATTCATGATATAGATCCAGCTGAGCGTAAGAAAGCTTATGCATGTGACATTTGTTATGGAACAAATAATGAATTTGGTTTTGACTATTTACGAGATAATATGGTTATTTATAAAGAACGAATGGCTCAAAGAGGTCACATTTTTGCAATTGTTGATGAGGTTGACTCAATCTTAGTTGATGAAGCAAGAACTCCTTTGATTATATCCGGTGCTGGAGATAAATCTACAGACTTATACAAACATGCTAATTCTTTTGTATTACGATTAAAAAAATTAGTTTTTGCTGAATTAAATGATAAAGAAAATGATGACGATATTGATGCCGACTATGTTATTGATGAAAAAGCTTCAACAGCAACTTTAACAAAATCAGGCGTTGAAAAAGCTGAGAGAGCTTTTAATGTAGACAATATCACTGATCCTGAGAATATGACTCTACTTCATCATATTAATCAAGCACTACGAGCTATTGGTATTATGAAACGTGATAAAGATTATGTTGTTAAAGATCAACAGATTATTATTGTAGATGAATTTACTGGGCGTATGATGTTTGGTAGGCGTTATTCAAATGGCTTACATCAAGCCATTGAAGCTAAAGAGAATGTTAAGGTTGAAAGAGAAAGTAAAACATTGGCAACTATTACCTTCCAGAATTATTTTAGGATGTATGATAAATTATCAGGTATGACAGGAACAGCTTTAACAGAAGAAGAAGAATTTAGAGAAATATATGGATTAGATGTTATTGAGATTCCTACTAATGAACCAGTTATTAGAATTGATAACGCTGATGTGATATATAAGACTGAAAAAGCAAAATATGAAGCTGTTATTGAAGAAATTATTGTAAGACATAAACAACAACAACCAATGTTAGTTGGTACTATTTCAATTGAAAAATCTGAACTACTTAGTTTAATGTTGAGAAGACGTGGAATAAAACATGAAGTGTTAAATGCAAAACAACATCATCGTGAAGCTGAAATTGTTGCACAAGCAGGAAAACCTGGAGCAATTACCATAGCAACAAATATGGCTGGTAGAGGAACGGATATTGTTCTTGGTGGAAATGCTGAACATATGGCGAAAAGCCAGATGAAAAAAGAAGGATTTTCAGAAGAACTAATAATACAAGCTGACGGTTTTAATGAAACATCAGATGAAGAAGTGTTAGTTGCTAGAAAAAGTTTCTCCCAATTACTAGAACGTTTTTCAAAAGAATTATTACCAGCAAGAGAAGAAGTATTAGTTGCTGGAGGATTATGTATTATTGGAACTGAGCGACATGATTCGCGGCGTATTGATAACCAACTTCGTGGTCGTAGTGGTCGTCAAGGAGATCCAGGTGATTCTCGATTTTTCCTTGCGCTAGAAGATGATTTAATGAGGCTATTTGGACAAGACAGATTGTCAGGTATTGTAACGGCAATGAGGCTTCCTGAGGATGTTCCAATTGAACATCGATTATTGTCTAATGCAATTGAAAGTGCTCAGCGAAAAGTTGAGGGTAATAACTTTAATGTTAGAAAACATGTCCTACAGTATGATGATGTAATGAATTTACAACGTGAAGTAATTTATGAACAGCGTGGAAAAGTACTAAATGGGGAAAATATTAAAGACATCTATTTAAATATGTTAAATTCTTCTGTAGAAAGAAAAATCGCAATCTATTGTATTGAAGAAGAAGATTCTACTAAATGGGATTGGATTGCGATTATTCCAGTTATTAATACTTTGCTTCCATTTGGAGATTCTATTACTTATAGTGAATCAGAAAGAGAAAACCTAACATCAGAACAATTTGTTAATGCTCTTAAAGAATTAGCTTTAGAGAAATACGAAGCGAAGGAACAAGAAATTTCTGAAAAGACGATGAGAGAAGCTGAGCGAATTGTACTACTTCGTGCAGTTGATAGTAAATGGATGGATCATATTGATGCTATGGATCAATTACGACAGGGAATCGGATTGCGTGCCTATGGCCAAAGAGACCCAGTAGTTGAATATAAATTTGAAGGATTTAATATGTTTGAAGAAATGAATTTCAATATACAAGAACAAGCTATTAAAATGATTTTAAGTTTACGAACTGACAGACAAGATGCTTTAAAAAAGCGATCTCCAGTAGTATCTAATAACCAAAAAGGTGGACAAGTAAGAAGGACTACAAAAGTAAAAATTGGAAGAAATGAACCTTGCCCATGTGGGAGTGGTAAAAAGTATAAACACTGTTGTGGAGCAAACTAATTATGAACTACGACCAGGCAGTTTCATATATTCATGAAACAAAAAAATATGGTAGCAAGTTAGGATTATCAAATATTACTAAATTATTAGAGTTGCTTGGAAATCCTCAAGATAATTTATCATTCGTTCATGTGGCAGGAACTAATGGGAAAGGATCTGTCTGTGCATACGTTGCAACAACATTGGTTGAAGCAGGTTATAAAACTGGATTATTTATTTCTCCATATATTGAAAAATTTACAGAGCGAATTCAAATTGATTTTAATAATATGAAAGAAGAAGACTTAATTAATATTGTTTTAAGAGTAAAGCAGTGTGTAAATCTGATGCTTATTAATAAAATGAATCATCCAACTGAATTTGAGATAAATACAGCTATTGCTATGACATATTTTTATGAACAAAATTGTAATATAGTAGTTTTAGAAACAGGATTAGGTGGACGTTTTGATTCTACAAATGTTATTAAAAAAAATGAAGTTTCAATTATTACTTCGTTAGGTCTTGACCATGTTTCTGTACTTGGAGATTCTATTGATAAAATTGCTTTTGAAAAAGCAGGGATTATTAAAGAAAATTGTCCAGTAGTAGTATATGGAAGAAACGACTTAGTAGCGATTGAAGTAATTAAACATATTGCCTCAATTAGACAATCTAAGGTAACGATATCAAACAATAAATTTGTTAATAATTTAATAGGTCATGAAGATGGATATATATTTGATTACAAACATATTAAGGGTATCTCAATAGGCCTACGAGGAGTACATCAAGTGGATAATGCAATAGCTGCGCTAGAAGCACTTTTTGTCTTGCAATATAAGGGATATGTAATTGATGATATCCATATTTTAGATGGATTCAAAAAAACTAAGTGGCCAGGTAGACTTGAAGTGCTTTCTAAGAAACCATATATTATATGTGATGGTGCACATAATCCACAGGCAGCTAAAGCGTTACTTGAATATTTTAAAATGTTTCATCAAGGTAAAAATCTTATCTTCTTAATGGGAGTAATGAGAAATAAAGAATATGAAAAAATGGCAGCTATTCTTGTAAAAGGAGCTAAAGGAGTAATTTGTGTACAAGTTGATAATGAACGAGCGCTAGCAAAAGAACAACTAGCGAAAACTTGTAAAAAATATTGTCACAATGTATTAGTAAGTGATACAATTAAATTAGGTATGGATACTGCTGTTAAGATGGCAAAAGAGAAAGATATTATTTGTTCATTTGGTTCTTTATACTTAATAGCAGATGTTAAAAAATACGTCAGGGAGAAACTAAATAATGCAGTATGATGAAATTGTCAAAAATGCTAAAAAAATTGATATAAAAAAGCTGCAAGATAGCCATATAACTTTGTCTGGAACCATGAAAAAAAGTGTTGAAATATACAATAGTGCAGTATCAAACATTCAGTTTGGAAATATGGATATAGCTATTATAAAATTAAGAAAAGCTCAATCATTGCAACCAGGTTTTCAAGAGGCAACCAAGCTCCTTTCAATGCTAAAAAGCCTTGAAAAACCTCATAGTGAAGATGATAAAATTAAAAAAACTAATGAGAAAATAGGGAAAAGAGATCCAGTGTTACATCCTATAATAAATAGTAAAGGGAAAACTTTACCAGAGCGTTTACATATAAATCCAAGAACATTGATGAAATTAATTATTACTACTATTATGGTTATTATTATTGTAGTAATGATTGTTGTCATCTCAAAATTAGTAAACAAAGAAGATGAGGGAATCAATCCTGATGTAGCTACAGTTAATCAACTTACTGTCACTGTGAACCAGTTAAGTAATCAAATAGATGACTTAACAAGTCAGCTTGAAGATAAAAACGAAACTTTAAATGAAAATACAACAAAGCTTGTTGTTCTCGAAGAACAATTATTAACAACAAACCAATTACTAGATTTATATATGGCTAAGTCCTATTATTCAGATGGTAAATATACTTTAGCTGCAGAAATATTAATGAGTCTTGAGGAAGTGGTATTTGAGGATGAGCATCTAGGAGTATATAACCAGGTTTATTTAGGTGCTATGGCTGAAAGTGCAAAAAGTGTTTATATGATTGGGGTTAATCTATTCCAACAGCAAGACTATCAGCGAGCTCTTGATAATTTACTTCAAGTAAAAATATATGACAGTAATTTCTCAGAAATGGATTCAGTATTAATACAAACTGGAAAAACCTACTATGAATTAGATAGACCAGCTGAGGCCATTGAAACTTATAAAGAACTAGACTTGAATTATCCTGAATACCCAAAAGATTCAATTTTATATAATACAGGGAAAGCATATATGAAGCTTAATGATTATGAGCAAGCATTGATAATGTTTAATCTGATTTTAACAGATTATCCTGATTCATCTTTGATTGGGTATGCAAAGGACAAAATAAAAGAGATTGGAAACAAGTAAGGATTTAAATGGAAAGAACTAGTACGACTTACCAAAGTGACATTAATAAAAGAATACAAAGAATAATTGTTTTTTGTGCTTCATTAATTGTTATTTATAATGTTGTATTTTTATTTATAGATAACGACCAAAGTAAAATTCATTTGTTTATTTTAGGAATTGTTGCAATTGCTAATCTAGCTTTAATCGTTAGAAATAGAAAAATTGAATTTGTTCAACAGAGTGCAACACTATATATTATTATCAATAGCTTTATATTTTTACCTTATACATTCTATAATGGTCAAGGGTTTCATGGATTCTTACCTTACTTTGCTATTATAAGTTGTGGTTTACCATTATTTATTCAACAAAATAAAAAAGGAATAATATCAGGTATTATTACTGCAACCATATTTTCTGTCATGGCCATATTATTCTTATTTTTAAAGAATGATGGGTTAGTAAAAAATAATATATATCAATGTGTTTCGTTTATTGTAGCCATGGGCTTTATGATTGGGTTTTCAAGGTTATTCACCTTACTATATATATCTTCACTGAAAAACTTAAAGAGGATTGCTACATTTGACTATCTGACAAAAGTAAAGAATAGACGTTTTTTAATTGACGAAGTGTTAGCTCCTCGGGAAGCACAAGTGAATAAACTTGGTGGACGTTTTTCATTTGCTTTAATGGATATTGATAATTTTAAAAATATTAATGATGAATTTGGCCATAAATATGGTGATTATACATTACAAACAATCGGAGCCGCTCTTAAGTGTATGGTAAGAGATAGTGATGAAGTTGCACGATTTGGTGGTGATGAGTTTATGATTCTATTTGATAATATTGGTGTTAAAGAAGCTAGAGAAATTGCCAATAGAATAAAAGAGACTGTAAGTGAATTAGTAATAGAAGGTGGAATTAAAACAACAGTTAGTATTGGAGTGGTTACAATTGTAAAGGGACATACAACTGGCTACTTAAGAATGGCGGATCTTTGCTTGATACAAGCAAAGGAAGAAGGAAGAAATAGAGTAATTTCATATGAAATTGATTTTGATAAAAAAAGAGGGAGCAAATATAAAAGTAATAAAGATAATTTTATTTGGAATAGAGAAATAGAAAATGCCAAAAATTAACAATAAAATATATATAAAATGTGTACTATATTATGGTTAATGATAAGAAACCATATAATAATAAATGGTAATATAGAAAATGGGTAATGGAGGTAACTTTTATGGCAAAATATAATCCATATGATAATGTATTAGAAACAATTGAGGCTGCTGCAAAAATGCTTAGTCTTCCTCGTAATGATTATGAAACATTGAAGTATCCTGAAAGAGAATTAAAAGTAGGGATTCCAGTAGAAATGGACAATGGTGATGTTAGGGTCTTTGAAGGGTATAGGGTTCAACATTCCAGTTTGAGAGGTCCATGTAAAGGAGGAATACGATTCCATCCAGATGTAGAAATAAATGAAGTAAAAGCTCTCGCGGCTTGGATGACATTTAAATGTGCTGTTGTTAACATCCCATATGGTGGTGGTAAAGGAGCAGTTAATGTTGACCCAAGAACAATCTCTAGAGCAGAACTTAGAAGAATGACTAGGCGATATACTGCAATGATTTTACCGTTAATTGGTCCTGAAAAAGATATTCCTGCACCAGATGTAAATACAAATGAAGATATTATGGGATGGATTATGGACACATATAGTATGTTTAAAGGTTATACTGTAAGTAGTGTTGTAACAGGAAAACCAATTGGGATTGGTGGTTCACTTGGACGAAGTTCAGCTACAGGTCGAGGTGTTATGTTAATTACAAGAGAAATACTTCATCGTTTAGGAATGCCAGTTCTTGATACAAAAGTAGCTATTCAAGGCGTTGGAAAAGTAGGTGGTGTTGCAGCTAGTCTACTTGCTAAAGAAGGAATGAAAGTAGTAGCTCTTAGTGATGTGTCTGGTGGTATTTATAAAGAGAAAGGCCTAAATATTGAAAAAGTAATGGAATATGTAAAAAATGGTGGTCTTTTACATGACTATACACTGGAAAAAGTTGAATATATTACTAATCAAAAATTATTGACATTAAATGTTGATGTATTAATACCTGCGGCATTGGAAAATCAAATTAATAAAGATTTAGCAAGTAAAATTGAGGCAAAAATTGTTGTTGAAGGTGCTAATGGACCAACTACAACAGAAGCTGATAAAATATTATCAACAAAAGGAACCATAGTTGTTCCTGATATCCTAGCAAATGCAGGAGGCGTTATTGTATCTTACTTTGAATGGGTGCAAAACATTCAGTCACTAACATGGGATGAAGATGAAGTGAATAGAACTTTAGAAAAAATTCTTATTAGAGCCTTTAATGTGGTTTGGGATAAAAAGAAAGAGTATGGCTCTACTATGAGAATGGGTGCTTATATGGTAGCGCTTGACAAACTATGTGACGCAAGACGAATAAGGGGAATATTCCCATAAAAAGCAAAAAGCCTTTTATAGGCTTTTTCTTTTAGTTCGCCCAGCATGGGCGGACTCTAACGGGTGCAAGTCCCGAGTGCGCTTTTGTAGCAAGAAGCACATAGCCAAGCACAAGGGTGTCCATCGTGAGGTGGAATCTGAAGGAAGTGGGAGGTA
>JAUUZE010000163.1 GCA_030590175.1 Clostridia bacterium | reverse complement strand
GCAGGCATACAACATGTGTTAAATGGGTTGACTTCAATAGAAGAGTTCTTTAGGGTAATTGTTTAAAAAGTGGTGAGATAAATGTTAAAATATTTAAAAAATAAAAAAGGATGGGCATTGACTTTAGTTTTAATCATTATTGTTGTTGTGCCAATTTTAGGAACCACTCTATATATGTATTCATCAAGTGCTATGAGGTATGCTGTAATCTATAAAGAAAGAGAACAAGCTAGATACTTAGCTCGCTCAGGGGCTGAAGCTGTTATGAAAATCTGGAAGGCTAGTGCTGAAGTTGGAGTTGATATTACATACCAAAGTATTGAAACAGTTTACTATCATCCTGATGGTACTTTCACATTAGAGGAAGCAGGGTCATTAGGAGCTATAGATGTAACTATAGGACCTGGAGATGTGGAAAATGCTTATCGTATTTCTTCAACTTGCCAACTTAATAGTGGTATTATCCAAACTTTTACAGTGATTACATCACCAATATCAATAGCAGCTGACTTAACTAGTAGCTGGTATGTTATAGACTACGAGACTAATCCTTTAGAATTTTCATTAGGAAATTTACCTACAACAATGGATATTGAAGGAACTACCTATAGTGCTGGAAAATTTGAAGAAGATGGGGTTGTAACTATTACGAGACCAAAAGTGTTTGGAATTGATGAAGGATTTACAGTGATTCCTGATAGAAAATTAGAGTTATCATCAGATGCCATGTTTTTCTCAAATGAATTGATTCTTTTTGATAAAGATAATTTACATGATAATACAATTACAGCTTTAAAAGTTAACGCAAAACATATGATTTTTGAAGAAAAAATTATGCTAGGTGCACTATATACTAAAGAAGGAGTCCTGATACAATATGGAACACTGATTTTAGAGACAACTGATGATAAGTCAATTAATATTGGTGGAGAAACTTACTCAATGGTATATTTTGGTGAAGGTGTTTATGTTACAGCCAATAAGTGGAAAGGTACTACTGTTGAATTAATAGAACCACAGATTATAGCTCCAGGTGGATATTATGTTAAGAAAATTGATGGAGGTCTTGATTTGATTAGTTGGTTTTATTCGCCAAATAATAGTGATGAAAAGAATAGTTTAATAGAAATGGCCCCAACTGATGAAAACATTGCGATACCATCAGCATTATTTATCGTTGAATTTATTTATGAATAGGAGTTCATAATGAAAAAGATATTAAATAGATTAAAAAATAATTTAGGAATGACATTAGTTGAAATGTTAGTATCTATTGCACTACTAGCAATTTTAACTTTTGTATTTGTTCCATTTATAAATGGCTCAGTAAAAGGGGTGCTTAAGGCCATTGAAATGCATACAGTCTTGGCAAGTGAAAAATCAGCAGTTGACCAAGGAATTGTTACATATTTAGAAGATGATGTGTACACCTTTTTTCCTGTGCATTTTGTAGGAGCGTCGGAGCCTATTGTAGTTGAAGGTTACTTAATCAAGGGAAGTGAAGGTACAGTAACAGCCACGACGCTTGTTACTTTTGTGGCAGATGATGTTAGACTTATTTATGGAGATTCCTATATCCAAGAAGGTTATGCAGGCGATGATGGAACATTTGTAGATGGATTAACAATTAGTATTGAAGCTGAAAAAATCAACTTCTTTGGAGATGCTTGGTGGAATCATGCAGAAGAAAAAGTCGAACTAATTAGTTTTTCTGATCGTAATGGTAGCGATGTATTAACTTATTGGGATAAACCAACTATGGATCCAGTAGCAACATTTACTGTAACAAATAAGGATCATGGAGATATAAATATTATTGCAGGAACCTATGGTTTTGATAATAAGCATAGTCCATATGAGGTGGTAATCAGATTAAATAGAGGTATATCAGAAGGTTCAATGTATATTGATTACATTATAACAATTAAAGTTTCCCTAGCTTCTTTCACTGCTGTAGGAACACAAGGGGTAGAAGAACTAGCCATTGATATTGCGGATTGGGTTTATAAAATTTCAAGAGGCGATAGCGGTCCTATTAATCTAGATAGATTAGATCCTAACGTAAAATATAACGATATTATATGGGGAGATTCAAAATATGTAGCAGTTGGTGATGATGGCAGTATATGGTATAACCAAGATGCTAATGATATTGATAAAACCAGCTCTGATCCTACTGGATGGGTTGAAGCATCGTATGTTAATTATTCTAAGAGTCAATCACTAGAATTCGTTAAGTATTATGATGGCCAATTTATTGCTGGAGGGGCAAACAGTACAATATTAACATCATCAGATGGAATAACATGGACGTTAGTGACTATGACAGGTGTTAATGACTCAGTTGATATTACTGGTTTAGCATATGATGGGACAACTTATATTGCCACATGTGTTAAAGAAGGTACTGACAATGCAGGGATTATAACAACAACTGATTTAGCAATTTGGGAATTAACAAAAGATATTGTAATTGGATTTAATGGTGCTATGGATATTGAACATATAGGAGATAGATTCATTGCAGTTGGCGCAGATGGGGAAATCATTGAATCAACCAATTCTGGTGTTACATGGACATTAACACAGATTGATGATGCTGGATTAGCTTTTACTAGTATTGCAGTGAATGAGCCATATGGAACGGGTGTACTTGTTGGTGAAAATGGAATGATTTATTCTTATACCCATGAAGGGGTTATATATAATAAAGAAAGTTCAGGTGTAACAACTAATTTAAATGATGTTGAATTTACACGTGGTTATTATATTGCAGTTGGCGATGCTGAGACTATTATTTATTCTGAATCAGGTTTAAATTGGAATACAAAAAGTGAAATCAGTATTACTAGTGATGGAAGCTTACCAGTCTATGATTTACATGCTGTTATAGGGAAAGGATTCTAATGAAAAGAAATAGAGGATTCACAGTTGTTGAATTAATCATTACTTTAGCCTTATTATTAATTGTATTAGCAATTGGTTATCAGTTAATTTATTATGCACAAAGCAACTATAATAGAACTAGCAATTATTGGGAACGTCAAAATAAAGTTATTTCCCTTTCAACATATATTGAAGAAACAATTGATAATGCTAACTATTTAGAAATTATTACAGATGAAGCAGATATCCCTGAAGAGTATGAAAGTATTATATTCACTAATGATGATACTTTTAAAGTAATGACTAATGATGATGATAGTATAGAGGCTCTCACTGATTTTCGCAATGAAGATTATACTGGTATTTTGGTTGTATTTAATAGAGTGCTCCAAGAAGATGGTCTTACAAATTATCCAGATCTATTAGAAGTGATAATTACAGCACCTGATATTAATTTCGTATTAGCAACAAAAATAAAGATTGAAAATATTGGAGAAGGTACCTCAATTATTGGTGAATCTGGAGATATTATAGTTTTCACTAATCCATAGTTATTAACTATTAAATAAAATTTTCATATATTCTTGATCTGTACAATAACGTAGAGCGTTTTCTCTAGAAATTTTTTGGGCTTTATACAAATTATATAAACACTTATCCATGGTAATCATTTCATTACGTGAATTTGTTCTGATGACGTTTTGTATTTGATGTGTTTTACCTTCTCTAATAAGTGAGCTTATAGCTGGAGTACAAATCATTACTTCATAAGCTAAAACTCTTTTTTTAGGATCAGTTGAAGGAATTAGTTGCTGTGAAATAACACAATTAAGAACAACGGATAATTGGGTTCTAACTTGATATTGTTGATGAGGAGGAAATACGTCAATTATTCTATCAATAGTTTTAGCGGAACCAATAGTATGCAAAGTACTTAAAACAAGATGGCCAGTTTCAGCGGCTGTTAGAGCAATAGCAATACTTTCTAAATCTCTCATTTCACCAATTAATATAACATCAGGATCTTGTCTAAGAACTGATCGTAATGCATTACTAAACGTCTTTGTATCTTTACCAATTTCACGTTGATTGACAATGCTTT
>JAUUZE010000190.1 GCA_030590175.1 Clostridia bacterium | reverse complement strand
GCAAAATCACCACCAATTATTAGTTTTCCACTTAAATCAATATATCCCCAGCCATCAAAATCAGCAATATTTCTTTTTACTGCAGCCTTTTCCTCATAAAAAGGAAAAGCATCATAAAATTGTGCATCAATTATTGTGTTTCCCGAAACATCAATATATCTAAATAACTCTTCAGTTGGATCTCCAATAATAACTGGAGCCAATCCATTTTTAAATGACCGCGCATAGCCATATATAAAGTCAAGAACTACCTCGCCTTTTGTGTTTATATATCCCCAATCAGCAGTTTCTGCATTAAATGTTTTTTTAACAGGTGCTAAACCTTGTGAAAAGATTCCACAATAGGCATATTGTGGTTCAATAATTATTTCTCCTTGTTTATTAATGTATCCTGCAATTCCACTTTCACCTGCACCAATTCTTACTGAAGCAATACCTTCATTAAATGTTCCTGCCTCTCCAAACTGAGGCTCTATAACATATTCACCACTTGTGTTTATATATCCCCATTTACCATAAGTAGCACTTTCAGAGCTTCTTACAGCAGCTAGTCCTTCACTAAACACATTAGCTTCATAAAAATATTTACCATCAAACGCATGATTTCCTTGTTTATCTATATAGTACCAATTATTACTATCATCCTCTTTATATACAGGAGCAAATCCTTCAAAAAATGGCAGCACCTGATCATATTCAAAATCAATAATAAATTGATTGTTTAAATCAACAAATCCCCATTTCCCATAAACACTACCACCTAAATTAACAGCAAATACACCATCGCTATATGGTTGTGCACCATAGAAAACTGGTTCACTAATTACCTGTCCTTCTCCATTAATAAAACTAATGGTGTGTACAGGTACAGCGCAACTAGTAAGTAGCAAAATACATATCAATAAAATACTTATGATAATTTTTTTCATTTTTCTCTCCGCTATATCAAATTTTTAGGTCTTACACCATGACAATATGAATCCATATGATGAAAACCAATATCTTGTATACCTATTTCAAACATTTCTTCAATTAACGATAATGAATATGTTGTAAAATAAGTACTTGTTAAAGCTGATTCTCCACTATTAACCATATGATTTTTCCAACCAAAGTCACTCATTTTAGATGATCTCTGACTACAAATTCCACCATCTTCATTAATTAGCCCAATTAATTCAGGTAATAATTTATTAGTCATAACTCGTACATCATGTTCTAGAACATCATACTGCCTAGATAGTGAAATAGCTGTATCAAGAATATCCATATCTTGACAACTCCCTATACTTTTCCCTTGTTGATTAAATACATTAATAGCTGTTTTTATCATTTTTTCATAATATGGAATTGGTTTATCATACATCCAATAAACCATTAATGAATGATAACCACCATATAATATTTTTGCTAAATCATTAGTTTCACTTATATCCCAAAAACCATGCTCTTTATTTTGGTGCAACTCATGCCATTTAAAAAACTCATTCATAGCATCTAGGTTATGAATATCTCCTGTTATTTGGTAATCAACACCCATAAGGCTACCAATATCATATGTATAATTTCCAACTAACCAAGGATTATCCCATGGTAGTTGCTCTAAATATTCTATCATTTTTCCTTTTTCTTTTAACTTATTAATTGCAGCGATTGGATATTTGGGAATACCACCTAAAGTATGGATAGCACCATTAACAAATGTTGACCCATGCCAGGTAATTAATGAAATTGGATGAACCTTAGATGTTAAATCACTTTGTCTTAATGTGGGTTCAATAAATAGACCTGTTTTTTCATCTTGTCCATCTAATAAGTAATTTCTCCACTGCTCTCGCTCATCGAAAGATAATGTAATTAATTCTCCAAATAAACTTCTAATTAATGCCACATAAGCACTTGACCAGTAAGTAGGTGTTGTATTCTTTCCATAACGATATTGTCCATATGGTTTCTCTTTTTCTCTTAACCCTTCTAGATAAGATAATATATTAAATAAGAATTTACTACTTTGTAACATGACCTTCTCCTTTGTTAACTTATTATAACATATGATATAAGAAAAAAGACCAGTTTACACTGGCCTTAAGTTAATAAATTTAGGTTAGTCATCAATGGTGGCTATTCCCAACTCATGAAGTTGTTTACCATCTACTTTTGATGGTGCATTAGTCAATGGACATGAAGCATTTTGAATTTTAGGGAAAGCAATAACATCTTTAATATTTTCTGTACCTGCCAAAGACATTACAATTCTATCAAGACCATATGCGATTCCACCATGTGGTGGTGTTCCATATTTTAGAGCTTCAATTAGAAAACCAAAACGTTCTTTAGTATCTTCTTCAGTAAAACCAAGTAATGAAAACATTTTTTCCTGTACTTTTGGATCATAAATTCTAATACTACCACCACCTAGTTCTTCTCCATTTAATACTAAGTCATATGCTTTGGCACGAACTGTTTCAGGTTGTGTGTCAATTCTGCTTATATCTTCATCCATAGGACTAGTAAATGGATGATGTGTAGCAATATAACGTTTATTTTCTTCATCATATTCTAATAATGGAAATTCAGTAATCCATAATAATTCATACCCTTTTACATCTTTTAATATTTCTGTTCTCTTAGCAATTTCTAAACG
>JAUUZE010000168.1 GCA_030590175.1 Clostridia bacterium | reverse complement strand
TTTGTGTTTCAATTGGTTTCATTACTAATGATTTAACTTTTGAAGGACAAACATCAACACAACTACCACAACCCATACAATCTAAGGTTGATACTTGTATTCTAAATGTTAATTCATCCATTCCTTTTCCTACGGCTTTTTTACTTTCAAAACCTTTAGGAGCATTTGCTCTCTCATTTTCATCTAATAAGAAAGGTCTTATAACTGCATGAGGACAAACATATGCACATTGGTTACATTGAATACAAGTATCCATATTCCATTCAGGTACTGTAACAGCAACGCCACGTTTTTCAAACTGTGTAAGAGCTTGTGGGAATGTTCCATCTTCTATTCCTACAAATGCGCTAACAGGTAGTGTGTCACCTTTTTGCATATTCATTACATTGGCAACATTCCTATAGAAGTCTGTTCCAACACCTTCTTGAGCTTCTGGCATTGTTAATGATTTCCAAGCATTTGGAACTTCCACTTTATGTAAAGCATTAATTCCTTGTTCAACCGCTTCATTATTCATGTTAACAATCTTGTCACCTTTTTTACCATATGATTTTTTAATTGCCTGTTTCATGTAATCAACAGCTTCATCCATTGGAATGATTTTTGCTAGTTTAAAGAAAGCACTCATTAACACCATGTTAATTCGTTGACCTAAGCCAATTTCTTCACCAATAGCTATACCATTAATTGTATAAAATTCTATATTGTTATTAGCAATGTATGCTTTAACATCATTTGGAATATACATTTCTAATTCATCTTTGGTCCATGTTGTATTTAATAAGAAAGCTCCACCTGGCTTAATATCAGAAACCATATCATATTTTCCTAAATATGATTGTTGATGACAGGCAACAAAGTCTGCCTTTGAAATTAAGTAAGTAGATTTAATTGGTTTATCACCAAAACGTAAATGAGATACTGTAATCCCACCAGATTTTTTTGAGTCATAAGAGAAATATGCTTGAGCATATTTATTAGTATGGTCACCAATAATTTTGATTGAGTTTTTGTTAGCACCAACTGTACCGTCTCCACCTAATCCCCAGAATTTACAATTAACTGTTCCCTTTGGTGTGGTGTCTAAAGCTTCACCTAATGGTAATGATAGATGAGTTACATCATCATTAATTCCAATAGTGAATCCATTTTTAGGTACATCTGCTTTTAAATTAGTAAATACTGCAATAATTTGATCAGGTGTAGTATCTTTTGAACCAAGACCATATCTACCACCAACAATTATAGGAGCATTTTTATCACCTGAATAAGCTGCGCAAACATCTACATATAATGGTTCGCCAATTGCACCAGGTTCTTTAGTTCTATCCATAACTGCAATTTTTTCAACACTATCTGGTAATGCTTTTAAGAAATGATCAATTGAGAAAGGTCTGTATAATCTAACTTTTAATAAACCAACTTTTTCGCCTTTAGCAACTAAATAGTCAATTGCTTCTTCCATTGTATCTGTAGCAGAACCCATGGCGATAATTACTTTAGTAGCATCAGGAGCACCATGATAATCAAACAAGTTATATGTTCTACCTGTAATTTTTGAAATTTCTTTCATATAATCTTCTACGATAGCAGGTATTGCTTGATAGAATTTATTAGATACTTCTTTTGCTTGGAAGAAAATATCTGGATTTTGTGCTGTTCCTCTTAAAACTGGATGTTCAGGATTTAATGCATTATTTCTAAAAGCTTTAATTGCGTCGAAATCGACTAATTTTTTTAAATCTTCATAATCCATTACTTCAATTTTTTGTATTTCATGAGATGTTCTGAATCCATCAAAGAAGTGAAGGAAAGGTATACGTCCTTTAATAGCACTTAAATGAGCTACACCAGCTAAGTCCATAGCTTCTTGTACACTACCAGAAGCTATCATGGCAAACCCTGTTTGTCTTGTTGCCATTACATCAGAATGATCACCAAAAATTGATAATGCATGTCCTGCTAATGCACGAGCACTAACATGAAATACGCCTGGTAATAATTCTCCTGAAATTTTATACATATTTGGAACCATTAATAACAATCCCTGTGAAGCTGTAAATGTGGTAGTTAGGGCACCTGCTTGTAATGAACCGTGAACAGTTCCAGCAGCTCCTGCTTCTGATTGCATTTCAATAACTTTTACTTCTTGACCGAAAATATTTTTCTGACCATATGCGGCCCACTCGTCAACATATTCTGCCATTGGTGATGAAGGGGTAATTGGATAGATTGCTGCCACATCCGTAAATGCATAAGCAACATGTGCGGCGGCGGTATTGCCATCCATGGTTTTCATAACCTTACTCATAGTAACTCTCCTTTAATATTATTATATGTTTTTACGCTTAAGCATAATAAAATAAGCGCTATTAATAACTACAAGACATTTTAACATATTATAGGGTATAAATAAACTGTAAATAGCTCATATCTAGTGCGAAAAACATGAAGTGTGAATATTTTCACAATTAATCAATATAAATAGACAAATTTTACTAAGACTTTATTAACTATTTATTAGTGATGTATAAGCAAAATTAGTAGTTTCATATCTAAAGTGTCCCCAGTCATCCCAAAATGATTGTAATGTTAATAAGTAATTTGCAACTCCACTTAGTTCTTCATTTGTACAAAGTTTTACTTCACTAACTTCATCTTCTAATGCATCTTCTAATAAGTTGCCACTTTCATAATCTAATATAAATAAGTATGAATAAAAATTAATATGTTTTTGACGGTGTAAAAAAGTCCATTTAATTACTCCTTCAAATTTAGAAATATTAACTTTTACTCCTAGTTCTTCCATAACTTCTCTAATAACAGCTTTTTCTATATTTTCTCCATAATTTATTCCACCAGTAGGCATTCTAAATACTCCCTCTGGATATTCGCTACTTCTAATTGTAATAGCTTTATTGTCTTTTATAACACAAAACACTACTTCTCCTCGTCTATCATTGGTTACAGCATTAGCTAATGATAGAAAATATTTTTTACTATTAATACGTAGTTGTTTTTTTTGTATTATATGAGAACCTGAATATTTCTGGCATAATTTAGTAAATTCTTTTTTATTAAAGTCATTCATCTTTTCACTCACTATTTTTATTGTTTATTTATCTCTCATCTTATAGTAAAATTTTATGTATAGCAATTTTTTATAGAGGAGAATCAAAAAATGAAAGATATTAAAAACATATATAATATGATAGATATTATTCCAACTGTATGTAGTATTATGAATATTCGCGAACCTTTAGAAAGTGTTGGATATACCATAAGTGAAATTAGTGATGATTTAGGTAAATATGATAAGATATGTCTTCTTGTAATGGATGCTTTTGGATATGACATTTATAAAATGTGAAAACATATTATGCCTTTTTTATCTTCACTACACCAAAAAAACAGTTTGGTTATTAGTTCCGTAATGCCTACAATAACACCAGTTAACTTTTCTACAATGATTACTGGTACTTCTTTGAAAATACATGGCGGTGATAATTTTAACAGCACGTTAAAATGTGAAACTATATTTGATGTGTTACAAGAGAATAATAAAAAAGGTGCAGGAGTTGGAATGACAGGTTATACAGGTGCTAATCTACTAGCTAGATACTCTCAAATACCTACAATCTATCCTCTTCCTTCAAAAGATATAAAATGGGATGATGGTTTTTATAA
>JAUUZE010000141.1 GCA_030590175.1 Clostridia bacterium | reverse complement strand
TAAATAGTCTTTAAGGAAATCACTTTTTTGTTTTAGCTTTATTAAATTGTTTATCAGCTTTTCTTTCTTTAGATTCTTTTCCATAAGTTCTTTTTTCTTTAATGCTTTTATAGCATCTAATTTACCTTTGATGGAAGTATAAATTGAATTAAATTGCCTTGCTGTGATTCCATATAAAAATATATATTGTTTCTTAAGTTCGGTTTTTGTCTTTTTTTTATAAATAATAGCAACATATAACTTATGTTCTACCATATTAAAAAGTTTTGCGTAGTCATCAAAATATGCATTTAACACATCATCAGATTTCATTTTTGTTTTGAAGGTTAAGTGCATCAGTTATTATCTCCTTTGTTTCATTAATTACTCTTTTGTTTTTATGACTTCTTGACCCATATAGTTTTCCTGAAAAGCTTGCTATTATACTCATAAGATCTTCAACTAATTCCTCTTGTGGGCTTTTATCGTTTAATACATTTTTTAAAATATTTATCTTTACACCATAATTATTGAAATATGTTTCTAAGTAATTAAATCCAAAACGGGTTAATCTTTCTTTATATGTAATTGCAACCATTTTTATATCACCGTTTTTGGCCATATCCATTACCTTTGTAAGGCCTTCTCTTTTATCGTTAAGGCCAGAGCCAACATCAGTTACCACTATAACATCTGTTATGTTATTCATTGATAGCTTATGAGTTATATATCCAATTTGTCTATCAAGGTCACCTTTCGTTTTTTGTTCATAAGATGAGACTCTTGCATAAATAACTGTTCTATTATTACTCTCTTTGTTAATATCCCCAAGAATTTTATTAATTTCAGATTCGCGAACTTTTCTTCTGTTACTAGGGGTTCTAATGATTTTAATTTTCCCTTTTTTATCCCAATTTTGTAAAGTTCTTATATGAATCCCTAAAATTTCACAAACTTGTTTAGGTGTATATAATTTTTCTTTTTCCATATATATATTATACCACCATACAAAAACGAACACAAGTTCTTATATGAAAATGTTATACTTTGTTATCTTTTGTTACATATTGTGATAATTATTTAAACTGCTAACAACCCCTAGTAATGTTCATCTAGAAATTGCTTTAATGGCAGCAGATAACAAGAAACATATTTTCTGTGAAAAACCCCTTGGTATGACTAGACACGAAGGAAAGCAGATGCTTGATGCTGCTGTTAAAAATAATATTATATTTACAAGATTGGATTGTTGATCCTAACTTCCCTCTTGTTTGGAGATTAGATAAAAACATTTGCGGAAGTGGTGCAAATGGAGATATAAATGCCCATATAATTGATTTAGCTAGATATCTTGTTGAAGAATTTCACGATGTTATGGATATGACAAAAACCTTTATTAATGAAAGACCACTTGTAGAAGAAATGACTGGGTTAACTGCTACTAGTAACAATTCAGGAAAAAAAGGTAAAGTGACTGTTGATGATGCTTCAATTTTTATGACTCATTTTAAAAATGGAGCACTTGGTACCTTTGAGGCGACTAGATTTGCAACTGGTAATAAAAATAATATGTCATTTGAAATTAATGGTAGTAAAGGTAGTATAAAGTTTGCTTTTGAGAGAATGAATGAGTTACAGTATTATAATCAAGAAGATGACAATCAACTACAAGGTTTTCGTACAATTTCAGTTACAGAAGGATCTCACGACTTTTTACATGCTTGGTGGCCACCTGGCCATATTATTGGGTATGAACATACTTTTATCCATGAATTCAGTGAATTTGCTCAATCAATTATTAATAAAAAATCTGCCATACCAGACTTTTATGATGGCTATATGTGTAATGTTATTTTAGACTGTGTAGAACAATCAACAATAGAAAGAACTTAGGTAATTGTTGAATAATTTGCCAAAATTGTTAACACCCCTTATGATAGAATAAAGGGGTGTTTTTTATGTAGGAAAAACTACTAATCAGTCATCTCCTATTTGTTGGGAACAAACTGTTGATAAGGGATTAATTATTAGTTTTTCCCTTGGCCATAAATGGCAGACAATTAAAAACGATCTTTTTCTCGTTTGATAAAAGATCTACTGGAGCGAAATAATGAAAATAAGTAATATTGGAATCATTGGATGCGGTACTATTGCAAAAGAAATAGCCCCTCTATTAAAAATTACTAGAGGAATCAAAATCACAGCATTATGTGATACAAACATAAGTCGGGTAAAGTATCTACAAAAAGAATTTAAAAAAGCTATTCTTTACGAAGATTATATGGAAATGATTAAAAATCAGAAACTTGATGGTGTATATGTAGCAGTACCTCATTTTCTTCATTATCCTGTATTAAAAAACCTAATAATGAATAAGATAGATATCTTTGTTGAAAAACCAATCACCACAGAAATATCACATGCAATAGAACTATCTAAACTTGCTAAAACATATGGAGTAAAAATTGCTGTTAATTATCAATACCGTTATGATAAAGCTCTTAACCAATTGATGGAATCATCAACTAGTGGTGAATTAGGTAAAATATATTTTGGAAGGTGCCTAATTCCTTGGAAACGAGAAGAATCATACTCTTCAAAAACTTCTTGGCATCAAAATTATGAAATGTCTGGTGGTGGAATCCTCATTACTCAAGGATCTCATTTATTAGATATGTTACTAAAACTATTTAATAGTGATATTAAAAAAATTGAAGGTGTTTCAAAAAAAATGCAGTTTTTACAAGTTGAAGTGGAAGATTTTTCAGGATTTACTCTTACATTTAAAAATGGTTCAGTTTTACAATTCATTTCAACCATGGCTGTTGCTAAAGAAGAACCCATAGTTGTTGATATATATGGTGAAAATGGAACTGCCCATTATAAGGCTAAGTTTTTTTCAAAAGTGCACTTTATAAAAGGAAATATAAAAAAGCACCGATTATTAATAAGAGGATTACACCCTACTCACAGAAGTATTAAAGGTTTTAGAAATTGGATTCAGGGAGGTTCTCCTCATTTGTGTACGATTAATGATGCCATCCCAGTTTTGAAAGTAATACAAAAAATTTATAAAGAAACATTGGATTAAGAGGATTTTATGAAAACTAGAAAACCAAAGAAAAAAAGGAAATGGATAATAGTGATTATTATCATTATCATTGTTATCTTAGGTATAGGTGGATGGTCATTTGTAGATTACATATGTAATTAGGAATTAATACTTAAATGACAAAACTACTAAATAATATAGCCATAATATATAGGAAATTTTTACAATAACTTTTAAAAAATACAATTAAAATTAATAAAAGAAGAGCGATTTCTGAAGTGCACCCCAAAAGTTAGACAAAACTTTTGGAGGTGCATTTTTTATGACAAAACACATAATGGATACAAAGATAAAATTAATTAAGTTAATTGAGGATGACAATTATTCAATTGGATTGGCTGCTAAAGAGTTAAATGTATCAAAATCAATAGCAGGAAGGTGGATAAAACAGTATGAATTCCACGGATATGCTGGTTTAATGATGAAGTCACATACATATACTGGAGAATTTAAAGTGGGTGTAGTAAAATATATGCATCAAAATCATTTGTCAATGAGTGAGACATCAGCGAGATTTGGAATCCCTTCAGTTGCAACATTGGTAAAATGGGAACGAATATATTATGAAGAGGGAGAACAGGGACTGTACCAAGAAAGACGTGGCAGGTCCAAAAATAATATGAGTAATAAACCTAAATCTCCAAAACTATCTGCTAAAACAGAAGAAGATTTAATTGCTGAAATACAGCGATTACGAGCTGAAAATGCTTACTTAAAAAAGTACAATACCTTAGTTCAAGACAAACGGAACTTAAAACCTATCAAAAAGCAAAAATAATAACTGAACTAAGGGTAATACATTCTTTAGAAACACTGCTGATAGTATCAAAACTAGCTAGAAGTACGTATTATTATCATTTGAGGAATAGTAATAGAGCAGACAAGTATTCTACGATAAAAAGTGAGATTGAGCAGATATTCCACCTAAATAAAGGCAGATACGGCTATCGCAGAGTAACTATGGAACTTAGAAATAATGGAAATACCATAAATCATAAAACTGTTCAAAAACTTATGAAAGAACTAAATCTAATCTGCAGAGTAAGAATTAAGAAATATAAATCATATAAAGGTAAAACCGGAAAAACAGCTCCAAATATAGTTAATAGAGATTTTACAGCTACTAAAGCTAATCAAAAATGGGTTACTGATGTAACGGAGTTTGCACTATTTGGTAAAAAGATATACTTATCACCAATACTTGATTTATATAACCGTGAAATAATTAGTTATGACATATCAGATAGACCTATCTTTAATCAAGTGTACCGTATGCTAAACAGCGCATTTGAAAAGCACACCGATCTACAAGGGTTGGTTCTACATTCTGATCAAGGTTGGCAATATCAAATGGAAAAATACCAAAGCAAGTTAAAGGACAAAGGTATTATACAGAGTATGTCTAGAAAAGGTAATTGTCTGGATAACTCTGTTATAGAAAATTTCTTTGGTTTACTAAAATCCGAACTATTCTATCTACAAGATTTTAAGAGTATAGATCATTTTAAGAAGGAGTTGGAGGATTATATCTACTGGTATAACCATAAACGTATTAAGAGTAAATTAAAAGGACTGAGCCCTGTTAAATACAGAACTCAATCCTTTATTGTCGCTTAATCTAATGTCCAACTTTTTGGGGTCAGTACATT
>JAUUZE010000050.1 GCA_030590175.1 Clostridia bacterium | reverse complement strand
TGGAACACCTTTTCCTTCTTGATACTGACTTCTAACAGTATGACCAGGACCTTTAGGTGCTACCATAATAACATCAACATCAGTAGGTGGTACTATTTGATTAAATGTAATATTAAAACCATGTGCAAACATTAATACATTGCCTGCTACTAAGTTTGGTTCAATTTCATTTTTATATATATCAGCTTGTTTTTCATCTGGTACGAGAATCATAATAAGATCAGCGAGTTTTACAGCTTCTGCTGTGTCTAATACAGTAAGACCATCAGATTTTACTTTATCTCTAGTTGGTGAATCAGCACGCAGACCAACAACTACATCATATCCACTATCATTTAAGTTTTGTGAATGAGCATGTCCTTGACTTCCATAACCAATTACTGCTATTTTCTTTCCTTGTAATAGTGACTTATCACTATCAGAATCATAATACATTTTCGCCATTTTCTTACTCCTCTAAATTTCTACTCTACGCAATCGCTTCCACGTTGTATTGCAACCAAACCTGTTCTAACAGTTTCTAATATTCCAAATGGTTCCAATAAACCGGTTAACGCATTAATTTTATCTTGGTCAGCTGATACTTCAACTGTTACAGTTTCTTTTGATACATCAACAATGTTTGCTCTGAAAATATCTACTAACTGAATTATTTCAGCTCGTTGTTTGGCAGTTGCCTTAACCTTAAGTAATAGTAATTCTCGTCCTACGAATTCATTGTCATCTAGTACTTTAATTTTTATTACATCAACTAGTTTATTTAATTGTTTACTTACTTGCTCTACTGTATAATCATCACCATTAACAACAATTGTAATTCGCGAAACTTCTGAATTTCTAGTTTCCCCTACTGCTAAAGAATCAATATTAAATCCACGCCTACTAAATAGTCCAGCTACTCTTGAAAGTACCCCCGCATGGTTTTCAACTAATACAGATATTGTGTGTTTTTGTTCCATTACTTGCCTCCTGCTTATCGATATATGGTCGGATTGTCTTTATCTACTACACATTCTAATAAATATGTTCCCTTATATGATAGCATTTTTTTAACCTGTTCTTCAATGTTTTCTTTGTTTGTTAATCTGCTTCCTGCAAATCCATAGCTACTAAATAATTTTATAAAATCAGGATTTTTAGTTAAACAAACACCAGAATATCTCTTATCATATTTTAGTGTTTGTAATTCACGAACCATTCCTAAAGAAGAATTGTTAAATAATACAATCTTAATATCTAAGTCTTCTTGCATAATAGTACCTAGTTCTTGCAAACTCATTTGTAGAGATCCATCTCCTTCAATGACAATAACTTGTTTATCTTGATTACCAATTTTACAACCTACAGAAGCTGGTAGTCCATAACCCATGGTTCCCATACCACCACTAGTAACAAACTTATTACTAGTTAGTAATTCAATTAAATTAGCTGCCCAAATTTGGTTTTGTCCAACTTCAGTTGTATAGATTGCATCATCATCACTTAGTGATGCAATACAAGTTAATACATCTTTTGGATCAACGCATCCTTTTGATACTTTAAAATTACTATCTAATGCTTCTACTGTTTTTTTATTTTCAAACCATTTATCTCTATTAATTTTTTCAAGTTGACTATATATAGCCATTAAAATATCTTTAGCATCTCCGTGTAACCCAATATCAACTGAAATGTTTTTACCTAATTCAGCTGGGTCTATATCAATATGAATAACTGTTTTCTTTAAATAAGCACCTGAAGAATTACTCATGGATCGATCACCCACACGGCCTCCAGCTACAAGTAATACATCACATTGACTAACAGCTTTATTAGCAACAAGTGTTCCATGGGAACCAAGCATTCCTAAGTTTAAGTCATAAGTATCATCTAAGCATCCTTTAGCCATTAGTGTATAAGTTACAGGGATAGAAAATTCTTTTGAAATTTTATGTAATATTTCTTTACTGCCTGATGAAATAATTCCACCACCTGCTATAATTAGTGGTTTCTTAGCTTTATTAATTGCTTTACAAGCTTTATTAATTGCTTCTTTATCTATTTCAAACTCATATTGGTATCCTGGGATATCAAATACAAAGTCATCTAAATAGTCTACTTCTGCTTTTAACACATCCATTGGAATGTCAATTAACACAGGTCCTGGTCGTCCAGTTGACGCTAAGATAAAAGCTTCATTAACGATTCTAGGTAAGTTAGATACATCTTTAACTAAATAGTTATGTTTACAAAATGGAGCAGTTGCACCTGTAATATCTGCTTCTTGGAATACATCTTTTCCTAGTTGTGAAGTTAATACCTGTCCAGTAATGGCAACAATTGGAACTGAATCCATATAAGCTGTAGCAATACCTGTGATTAAATTAGTTGCACCTGGTCCTGATGTGGCTACACAAACTCCCACTTTATCAGTGGTTTTTGCATACCCAGAAGCTGCGTGAACAGCACCTTGTTCATATCTAACTAGTACATGTTTGATTGAGCTTTCTAGTAGTTTGTCATAAAAAGGTGAAATAGCCGTACCTGGGTATCCGAAGATTACATCGGTGCCGTGTTTTTCTAGAATTGTAACAACAGCTTGCGCCCCACTCATTATCATAAAATATCATCCTTTTTTGTTAGTAAAATTTTCATTATTATATTGCTAAATATAGGCAACTGTCAAGCAATACACCTATATATTACAAAGAAACAACCTATTATCTCCATTATTAGATTTTATAGATTAATCTGATTAATTAAATATTTATAATAATTTCATTTCAGCAGACTTTATGGTTTGTGATATTAATGTTGCAATAGTCATAGGTCCAACGCCTCCTGGAACAGGAGTATATGCACTACACTTATCAATAGCTTTATCAATTTCAATGTCTCCAAATCCACCTTGGTGATATCCTGCATCAATTAATACAGCTCCATTTTTAATCCAATCACCTTTAATAAATTCTTTTATACCAACAGCTCCTACAATAATATCTGCTCTGCTAATAATATCAGAAAGGTTTTTTGTTCTAGAATGACAAATAGTAACTGTGGCATTTTTGTTTAACAACATCATAGCCATTGGTTTGCCTAGTATTGGGCTTCTACCAACCACTACAGCATCTTTTCCCTCAAGAGGTATATCATAGTGTTCAAGCATTTTCATAATGCCACCAGGTGTTGCACAGCTAAAGACCTCTTCTCCCATAGTCATTTTACCAAATCCTAAAGAAGTAACTCCATCTACATCTTTTGATAGAGCTATTTTATCAAAGCAAGCTCTCTCATCAATTTGTTTTGGTACTGGATGTTGCAATAATATTCCAAAGACGCTGTCATCATTATTTAATTCATCAATTTTATCTAATACATTTTCTGTAGTTGAATCATTAGGTAAGAGTACTTTTCTAGATTTAATTCCAACTCTCTTACATGCTCTACCCTTCATATTTACATATATGGCTGATGATGGATCGTCTCCTACTAAAACAGTTGCTAATACAGGTTTAACTCCTGTTTTATCAATAATTGCTTGAGAACGAATTAATAATTCGCTTTCCATTTTTCTTGAAAGGGCTTTTCCATCTAATTTAACTGCCATAATTTATGATTCTCCTTTTTACTAAATACCCATCTATTATGTTATCAACTTGCTTAGTAGTCAACTTATTTTTCATTAGTTTTTTCAACTTGTATTAATTTGAAAATATTCTTAGTAATAAATGGAGCAAATATAGCTATCACTATACCAATAACTATCTTTACGCTTTGCTCAATTAACTCGCTATTTACAGAAAATATTGTCTGGAACCCATCATATTTACCATGTAAATATATATTTGAAACCAAGACAGGTACACTATTTACAACCATAACCACTCCAATAATTATTAATGCCACTTGAAGTGCTTGTACTACTGGTAATGGGAATGTAGCTAACTCCTCTTCTTTATCTATCATTTTATTGGTTATAGCACCAGCAACAAACCATAAGATTATACCTGTAAGAATACATATACCTATAGGTAATAAAACACTTGCATACTCCATAGGTGTATTAAAACCCTCACTGTCTCCTATTCTCCCCATGTAGTATAAAAAAGAAGGCAAACCGCTTATCCCTTTTACTATGTAAAATAGCGCCATCATTCTAATTGCAATTTTTGCTAAGCTTTTCATAAATTCTCCCTAATTTTTATTTATCAAAAAAGTAAGTTTACTTTAGTAGCTATCCTCTTTCCAAATACAAAAAATTGTTCTTCATTTTCTTCCATGTTTTTTTGTAAAGTAACCGCTCCTAAATGAGCATATGGTTGACCAAGAGAAGCGCCTCCAGAATAAACTAGCATTCCTTTTACCATTAAATGATTAATAATAGTTAAAATAGCTGTATCCGCTCCTCCTTGAACATATCCAGCAGTAGCAAATACTGACCCGATTTTTCCTTCTAATTTAAAAGCACCAGATTCATCTAACCATTTTTTTATTTGCCATGTTGTATTAGCATAATATGTTGGTGTTCCAAATACTACAGCCTTAGAATCATTTACAAACTCTTTATCAACATTGTCTATTGGAAACATACGAACTTCTATATTCTTTTCTGTTTCCATACCACTTTTAATAACCTCTGCCATTTTAGCTGTGTTTCCTGTTTTACTAAAATATATAATTGAAATCTTCATTTACTGCCTCCTGCTATTTTCTCTATATATAATCTCACAGACTATGAATTGTTTCAATCATAGTTATAAAATTTTCAATGGGAACATGTTGGTTTATATCATGACTTGAGGAAATAATATATCCTCCATTGTTATTTAGTCTGTTTACATGTTCTATTACACTTTGTTTTACTTGTTCTTTTGTTCCGTTTATAAGTACTTCTTCTACATCAATATTACCGTGAAGTGAAATAGATTCGCCAAATTGTTTCTTTATGTCATATATTTGTGTAAGAGATTTAGTGTTTTCCAATGGGTTTAACACATCAACTCCTAGCTCTATAAAACGAGGGATTAGTGATGACACATCACCATCGGCATGAAGTTCAAGAGGTAATCTTCTTTCATGGGCTATTTTAATCATTGTTTTTAAATATGGGTAGTGAAATTTCTCTAAGAATTGCTCACTCATCATTGGGCCAGTTTTCATACAAGCCTGAGAAGATGTAAAGAGTACATCAATTGGATATGATAAAAGTAATTCAACTTGCTTTCTAATTGTTTCATTTAGTCTGTTTTGAAAATCTATAATAAAGGAAGGATGTTCAACTAAACCCATAAAGTATCGCTCATACCCCATGGCTGTCATGGCTATGGTAGGAGCATTACTAATTGCTAATACTATACCTGCTTTACTATTGTTAAAAGCTTTAAGTATTTCTTCAATTCTGCTTTTTTCTTTATCATAGTTAGGAGGTGTAATGTTTGATAAGTCAGATAAATGAGTAATGGTTCCACCTGTATATGCTAAACGACCATTAGCCATTATCTTATCAGTTCGTCCAGGTTTCCATGGCATAGCCACATATGCCATATCCATTCCTGTTAAATTTATAAAATTAGCATAATCATTTGGTTCTAATAAATATGAGCGAATATTCCCTGTATCTTTACCAAGTATCTGATGTACTAAAGAATAATCTACCTCAAACTCATAAAATGGAATACCAGAAGGTTTTCGATGAGCTATTGCATCTAAACACCTCATTTTATTTGGTTGTCTTTTTGTTTTAATCATATTCTTACCTACAACCATTATATCGTAATATTATCTTTTAGGGACAATTGATAAGTCAATAGCCTCAGGAACTTCAATGTAATATGAATTGATTTTGATCTCGTCATTTTTTTTAGCTTTATATGCCCAAATTTGCTCTGTTGTAGTTGTAGTCTGATATCTAACTTCTAAATGTATTTCAAAGTAATAACCGCCATTGCTACCATATCTTCTTAAAGTTTTCATAAAAGTAATACTATATGTTTCCATATCACCAAATTGCTCATTTATGTATTCAAATAAATCAAATATATCTTCTTTGCTATACTCCTCATAGAACTTATCTGAAAGATGCAAAGCTGCTGCTTCATAATTTTTGTATTTTACCTGTTGCATAAAAGTTAGAACTACACCTCTTGCTTGTTTAGTATCTGCACTAGTACAAGAAGTTAGTAGTACTGATAAAATAATTACTACTATAACTATTAATATTATTTTCTTACCCATAACTCCCCCTAATTTATAAATATTATCATTATTTTTTCATCTTTATTACTTGTTATTTCAATTTTATCTATATGCTCATTATCTAGATAATAAGCAGAAACCCAATAGAGGGTATCAGCTTTAATTAAAATAAGTGAATATGATATTTTCTCACCACCTATGGAGGTTTCCCCTAGAATATTCATCTTATAATCATCACCTATGATTTCTTTAAATTCAGAATCAGTTAAGATATATTCCATGATTTCATTAGCAGTGGCAACTGATTCCTGTCTCTCTTTAACTGTATTATAAATAAGACCAGCTGTTATTACTAAAGTTATAGCCATTGCAATAAAGCCAGCTTTTGCCCATTTTTTCTGATAATCAAGAAAACTCTCTTCATCATACCAATCTCCATTTTCCCAAGCCATTATAGTACCATTTGAACCTAAGTAAAATGGCATTATTATATTAGCTATTGGTAATAGTACTAATAAAGAAATATATGTTTTATTACACAATCCCCAAATCCATGTGAAAAAGAAAGCACCCCAATTCCAATTGTTCATTCTCTCCTCTATACTCTGTTGTCTCATCTACTTCTCCCTAATTTTTTATTTCTATGCCGTAAATCTTTTATTATCCATTTAACGCCATCTAAAACATTTTCAGTATTAAAATAGCCTTGATTTCTTTTTCTTTTAAGCCATACTTAATGCAACTGGTATATCTTCAAAAAAGGTTATTTTAATTCTACTTCTCTTAAGTAATACTTGTTTTCAACATTTAATTCTCTTTACACTTTTATTTAGTACATATCATTAATTATTAGGTCTTTAGAAATTCTGCTTTTGAATTAAAATTAGAACGTGCTTTTTGCCCCTATTCGTTATGACTTATTTTATAAAAATAATACTAATCTATCTTTACCTTATTATTCTGAGAGTTATTATGGTTATTAACTATCCACATGATAAAATTTGCAAAATATACTGTAGACAAAACAATTGGAATAATAGCTAATTCTTTTTTCCCAAGAATAATGTAATAAATAACTCTTTTGTCTAGAAACATTTGAACTATAACAGTTCCAATAAGTAATGCGGGAGGTGCTATTAATAATCCTAATTTTTTTGATTTTATATTTATTAGTGTAGTGTATGTAATTAAGAAACAAAATATACCAATAAGTATAGCTATTATGATACTAATTTTTTCGTATAAAATATTTGTAAATATTGGATTAAAATAACCAAGTAAAATTCTTCTTGTTATTATTAATAATGTGTATAGTAGAATTGGAAAAATCATAAATATATGTTTTGTTTTTTTAGTGAAATATTTATTAATTGAATTATTTTTTCTTTTTTTTCTATACAAAATAAAGAAAAATTCAGCAACATAAACCCCAATAACAATACTGAATAGTAAATTAGTATCTATTCTATTAGCCAGAAATAAAGCTCTAAAGAAACTAGGCTCTTCATAACTCAATGCAGTAATTAACAACACTATAAAAAGGCTTATTGGTATAATAATTAGTAGCAAGAATCCATTACTATCTTTTCTTAAAAATTGAATACAAGTTATAAAACAGAAAATACCCAAAAGAATTGCAAAAATAACTACAAGTTGGTTATATGTATTAAAATTTTCAGCTTTCCTCCAATCATTCCAATTGTTCTTTAAAATCATTTTAAAGACATAACACAATATTACTGGTATAAAAATAATTACCAAATTCTTGGTTTTTTTCAACATCTTTGTACCCCCAAATAACAAATAAGTTCCTCAAATACTTAAATAATCAAATATAATGTTCTTTATTTCTTTTTTTGCAAAATTCATTCTCTATCCCCCATTTAATGTTTTTCTGTTATTTAGTATTTTGAGTTTCTTTTTTAATGTATATGTTTAATGCCTTTATTGCTTTGATAATTAGAATAACAAGCATTACTGTTAGGAATAATCCTAGTATAAATAAAGCACCATATACAATTATAGGAATAAAACTTATAGCTGTTTTATTTACTAAAATTTCGCTTTGTGAATACATATTAATCTCCTTTAATTATTTAACGTTATATACCATTCTTTTTTCTTAAACACCTTGAACTGGTTAACATTACCTTTGCTTTAGCTTCTAGTAATAAGTGCTATCTTCAGTTATGTGTTCTTTGTCTTACTCTTTCCTCGAGTAGAAACATATTGTTATGCTCTTTTCAAACCCATATGATATCCAGAAAAATAAGTAACAATCATAAGAACAAATGACATAAAATAGATCGAATTAGATCCAACGCTACTTGTTAAACCTATTAGAATAAAGCTAGCTACTTTAATTGAAGGTAAAAAGTAAAGCTGTAGTTGCAATCCGATTATTCCTATTAAATATTTCTTTAATACTATTCCTGTAAACATCAATATAACAATACTAAGTATTCCACCACTATTTCCAATTAGCATAGCTTGTAAAGTTGATTCAGTAAATTTACTTGACAGAAATCCTACATAGAACCAATATAAATAAAATAGTACACTAAACAGAACTATTAGCTCAATTTCTATATTTTTCAATACAAGAAAATTAAATAGATTTCCTAATATAAACGGTGTAATTGCTAATACAATTAATTTAATTTTATTACCCATAACTTTTTCTCCTAATATTTCTTCTTCAATAACTTAGTTACAATGTAGCCTAACGTTCATTTGTTCCTACTCACCTTGAACAGGTTCATGTTACATTTGCTTTAGTACACTGTGAAAGGTGTTACTTCAGTTGCAAATTCTTTGGTTTACCCGTGACTAGCATAGGAATATATTGTTATATGTAGTTAATCATATTTTTTTCTAAAGTGTTTTTTTATTTACACTATATCTTTCTTTTAGTTTATTAACTAAATAATTTATAATTTTAGTAATTACATTCCAAAATATTGCTATTAGGAATATGAAAAGTGCACCAAATATTCCACCTATTATAATTTGCCAATTATTACCTATCCACGTCATTAGATTCTCCTATAACTGTTTTTTTATTTATTATACTCTTTAATAAATAAATCGTTAATATGATTTATTATATATAACGTTTATTTGTTCCTACTCACCTTGAACTGGTCTATATTACATTTGCTTTAGCATCCAGTGAAAGGTGTTTTCTTCAGTTTAAAGTTCCTTGACCTACCCGATACTCGCATAAAAACATATTGTTATGTAACGTCTTTATTTATACTTTTCCATCCAATCTTTTACCCAAGATGTATACATTTTCCCAGTCACATCCTCTAAAGAATAACCATCAATATTATATACCCATCCAAAAAGTGGTTCTGAATTTGACACAACTGAATAACCCCCAAATATTTCATCATTACAAACCATTAATACCAATAACGTTTCATTTTGATCGCCATCTTTATCTAGTTTATGATTAGTTACAACAAACCTATAAAAACTAATACTCTCACCAATAAATTCCATTGGATCTACAGATTGAACACTCCATTCCCGAATAGAATTAGTTGTTAGCATTAATTTAGTTAAGATATATTCGTGGCTAAACCCACTAGAAGATTTTATATTATACCCTCTATCTTCAATATACTTAATTCTATTTTCATACGAATTCGGAAATGGTTTTAATTTAAATATTTCTGTATAGGGATCTAATACACTAATTATTACCAATGTAATAACTGCAATTAATATTATTCCATTTACGATTTTTTTTGCCATGTTAACTTTTCCCTCAATAATAAATATGTTGTATAACGTTTATTTGTTCCTACTCACCTTGAACTGGTTCATATTACATTTGCTTTAGCACCCAGTTAAAGGTGTTATCTTCGTTTTAAGTTCCTTGACTCCCCCGTGACTCGGTTAGGAACATATTGTTAGATGTAGTAACATAAATAAACTTTTTAATTTTAATTTACTTAACTATACTAATATTAAAAGCATCATAATATTTTTCTTGTAATAATTTCTTCAAATCTGTAATTTGATTGTCTTTTAATGTCCATTTCTCTTTATGTTGTTTTCGGATTATACTGCCAACAAAAATAATTTCAATTTTATTTTCACACAACCAATTTAACCCACTTATATCATAAAAATTAACTATACCTCTTGATAATATTATACCCTTTTCTCTAATCTCTCTTGCTTTAATAATTCTCAAACTATGTAAAATTGGAGCAAGTATATACGTTATGGACATTGTTAAAAGTAATCTGTAAAATTCTTTATCATATCCACTACTATAATTAAATTCTATGATACCCCTTATAATTAGATAAATACCTAAAAGTCCTATTAAAAACCAAAGAAAAACCAACAAATACCTTTTAATATCTAATTTCACTTTCATTAGAACATTCCCTAATTTCTTTCTTTTACTTATTTCCCAAAAAATCATAAAAATAGTTAATATATTTAAAATGATAAAAATTATAAAAAATATAGTCATTTTTTCTCCTTCATATACATATTCTCATATTATTTACTTATTAAAGCTTAATATTGCATCTAACGTTTATTTGTTCCTACTCACCTTGAACTGGCTCATATTATATTTGCTTTAGCACCCAGTGAAAGGTGTTATCTTCAGTTTCGAGTTCCTTGACTCACCCGTGACTCGGTTAGGAACATATTGTTATCGGATTTTATTTGTTATAAGTAATTGTTCTCTTTTAACCAACTTATTGAATCAGCTTTAAATCTATAAGAACACTCCATGGCCCATATTGCTTTAGGAGAATATTTTTCTAAAGTACTACACATTTCTTTAAAAGGAATTGTTCCAAGTTCAAATCCGAAATGTTCATCCTTTTTACCATAGTTGTTGTGTAAATGAACATATCCTATTTTACTATTCAATATTTTTATCCAATCAATAACAGAAGTTTTCGAAAAACAGTTTGCATGACCTGTGTCAAGGCAAACATCTAATTCCGGTTTATCAACTTCTGAAACAATTTCAAACAATATTTCTGGGCTATGTTCAAGCATGTTTTCTAGATGGATGCTAATACCTTCTTCCTTGTCTTGAAAGAATTCTTCCCAAAAAAGCTTTCCTCTTTTTATCCAGCTTGAAAGTGGACTAGTACCTGGTACATAACCATGATGTAAAACAATATCCGTACATCCCAATTGTTTTGCAATATCATAAGCTAAGTTAAACCTTTGCATTGTAGCTTCCTTAATAAGATTATCAAAGCTTCCAAAACACAAGTCTGCAAAAGGTCCATGCAAAGCTTTTGGATTTAGGTTTTCTATTCGTTTTTTATGTTCACTAATAGAATTCACATTTTCGATTAAATACTCTGGATCATAAAAAGCTTGCACTTCAATACCAGTATTATGTTCCTCACATAATATTGCTACTTCATTAACTCTACCACTATCACATAAAATTATACTTTTCATAATTTCCCCTCCATAGTCTTCAATCTATAAATAAATAATTCACGATAACGTTCTTTGTTCCTATTCACCTTGAACTAGCTTATATTGTTTTTGCTTTAGCACCTAGTGAAAGGTGTTTGCTTCAGCTACAAATTCCTTGACTAACCCGTTACTCATTTAGGAACATATTGTTATATGATGTCTCGTTATCAATCAGCTTTTTCTTGTTTTGTTTATAATATTACTTCTCTCATTTGAGTTTTGTTCCCTGATGAAAATACATTTTCCATGATCCTTCAATATTTTTCCAGATTGAACTGCGAAGGGAATACTCTTTCTTATCTTTTTCTATTCTTAATAAAGTATATGTTGCTAGTATTGCTTTTTCT
>JAUUZE010000125.1 GCA_030590175.1 Clostridia bacterium | reverse complement strand
CCACCTCACGATGGACACCCTTGTGCTTAGCTATGCGTTTCCTACTACAAAGGTACGCTCGGGACTTTCACCCATTAGAGTTCGCCCATGCTGGGCGAACAAAAAAACTACACAGTTACCTGTGTAGTAAATAAAGTTTTTCTTACTATGCAATTGGTGGAGTAAATACTCTCGTTCTAGCTTCTCTGTCTAACTGGAATATACCAGGACCTTTATCTCCAATAAGTTTAACTTGGTCAATTAATGTTTTAAAGGAACTTTCTTCTTCTGTTTGTTCCTTAATATACCAATTCAAAAACTCAATAGCTGCATAATCTTTTACTTCATATGCAATATCTAATAATAAACTTATTCTACTTGTAACAAACTTTTCATGTTCCAAAGATTTCTCTAAGGTATCAAGTAGGGAAGTAAATTCTTCAGGTGGATTATCAAATCCTGTTATAATTGCATGTTCATCTCGTTCGTGCAAATAATCTAAAAATTTATTTGCATGAAATTCTTCTTCATCCTTTTGTACTTTAAACCAACTTTCAAATCCTGGTAAACTATTTTCAGCACAATATGATGCCATTGATAAGTATAGAAATGCTGAATAATATTCATAGGTGATTTGTTTGTTAATTTCATCAACCAATCTTTTATCCAATTTTCTTTCCTCCTTTATAGACCTTCAATAGAATTTAAGAATGCATCTAATGGTTGGTCTCCTAATAATTCTGTATCTTCATTGATAACAATCTTTGGAACACCACTAACATTATATTTAGTTGATATTTCATTAAAAGTGTTTGCTTCAATCATCTGTGCATTAACGTTTTTATTCATGAAAGCTAATTTATGAGCTTTTGCAACTGCACCAGGACAATGAGGACAACTTAATGTAATAAATACTTTAATGTCTATTGGTTTGTTAATTTTTTCAATTCGTGCTATAACGTCATCTGGTAATACTTCTCCTGCGCCTGAAACTTCAATTAATCCCATAATAAATGAGTTAATTTCGTGGCCTGCTGGAATCCCATAAAATTTAATTCCGTAATCTTTATTGTCTTTATCAAGTAATACAATAGCAGGGTACATAGTTACACCTAATTCTTTTGCTTTATCATCACTTTCATCAAGAACCTCTAAGACTAATTTTTCATGTAAGTCTGTCATTTCTGTTACAAATGTTTGTGTATCAGAACAAGTTTCACATTCTTCCTTCTTTACTATAAGAACTACGTTAACCTGTTCTTTTAGTTGCTCAAAAATTGTTTTAATTTGATTTTTTGAGTTATCATCGATCATTGCCATTTCTTTCTTCCTCCTAATTAATGTTTTCCTTTATTAATATATTCTGTAGCACTTAAGGCAGCTTTCGCTCCCTCTGCTGCTGCAATAATAATCTGTTTATATTTAACATTGGCCACATCACCTGCTGCAAAGATACCAGGTTCGCTAGTTTCTCCATTAGCATCTATGATGATTTCACCTTTGTCGTCTAATTCAATAAGTCCCTGTAAGCACTCTGTTCTTGGAATATGACCTATTTCAATAAATATACCCTCTACGTCAATTGATTTTTCTTTCCCTGAATCTTTATCAAAAGTAATAACATGAGTCATTCTAGATTGTCCTTTAATTTCGTTAATTACAGTTCCTAGATATATTTCTACATTTTCTAGTTCGCTTAATCTGTCCATTAGAATTTGATCTGCTCTAAATTTACTTCGATGAACAATCATAACCTTTTTAGCTATTCTTGATAAATCTATGGCACTACCTATAGCAGCATTACCACCACCAACGACCATAACTATACCATCTTGATATAATGAACCATCACAAATTGCACAGTAGGAAACACCTTTTCCATAAAATTCTTTTTCGCCAGGTATGTCTAGCATTCTAGGGAGACTTCCAGTTGCAATAATAATAGTCTTAGCTTTGTAAATTTTATTATTGGCTGTGTGAATTTCTTTGTACTCTTTACATTCAATTTTCTTAACTTGAATTTCATCAGTAATAGGAACATCATATTCTTTTACATGATCTTCAAACTCTTTCATAAGCTCTTCGCCAGTAATTTTAGAATATCCTAGATAATTTTCTACAATTTTAGTATCTAATACTTGTCCACCTACTTTTTGTGTAAGTATACCAACTTGTAATCCTTTTCTTTTAGCATATAAAGCTGCATTTAAACCTGCAGGACCTCCACCAATAATCAAAGTGTCATAAAGTTTATCACTTTCTACTCGTTTGCTTTTTGTTGCCCCAATATTTAAACTAAAATCAATTGCCATTCTATTGCCTTTCTTTTTGGAAGTTTTATTCCTATTATATTATACCATTTAAAGGAAACATTAAACAAAAAGTTCGCTTACTAACTAATTTTTTTATTTTCATTCACTTATTAAGATAATTCTTGCAGGAGCACCATCTGTACCTTCAATTTTTAAAGGTAATGCAACCATCTGATAAAATCCTTCTAAAATATCTTTTAATCGTAATCCTTCTATAATAATAATTTTTTGGTTCATTAGTATAGTGTGTGTATCATGGTTTTTCTGTCCCCGTTCAATTCCCAACGCATCAATACCCACACCTTTAATTTTTTTGTCAGCTAAATATTTTGCACCACTTTTTTTAAGGTAAATAAAGTTATTATCAAAGGAATCAGTATAAGAGTTTTTTGTTTTTAATAGTATAAAAGAACCTTCGCTAATTTCTTTTGATTGTAAGTGTTTTCTTGTTATACCATCTTTGATTCCTGTTAAATCTAGTACTTGGCAATCTGTAACTAATTTTTCTAACGGAATACTTTCAATGGTTTCACCATTATCAATCATATGAAAAGGGGCATCAATATGTGTTCCTGTATGAATATCCATTGTAATTGATGATTCATTATAGCGATTTTCTTTGTAAGTTTTTAAAATCGTTATTATTGGTTTTTTCTCTTCTACGTTTTTATAGACCATCATCTGTTCATTAATGGTCATAGAAATATCATATATTTTCATGACTTGTACCACTTATGATTACTTTCTAGCAATTTATCTGCCAAAGGAGGACCTTCTGTCCCAAATTCATAATTAGGATATTGGTAGTTATAATTTTTCACAGCATGTTCAATACTTTCAATATATTTCCACGAATATTCTAATTCATCCCATCTTGTAAATAGTGAGGAATTATTTCTAATTGCTTCAATAATTAACCTCTCGTATGCAGCCGTTGAATTACTTGATATTGCTGATTTTTGACAATAATCCATGTCAATACTACTTACTTTAAACTCATTACCAGGTGTTTTAGCATTAATTTGAAAATAAATCCCCTCATTTGGTTGTATCCTTATAACCAACATATTAGGTTTTGTATTATCAAATTCCTTATAGTGATTAATTCCTGGTAGTTTTTTAAATTGAACAATAATTTTAGTTTCTTTTTTTGGTAATCCTTTTCCAACTTTTATATAGAAAGGAACCCCACTCCACCTAAAATTATCAATAGAAGCTTTCATTGCAATAAAAGTTGGCACTTTAGAATTATTATTAACATTATCTTCATCTCTGTAACCTACATGCGATGGTGCTTCACCATATTGTCCTAGTACTATAGTATCTTCTACTTTTTCCCCATGGTCTATTCGTAATGATTTAATAGCTTTTACTTTTTCATCTCTAATCTCTTCTGGTGACAAACTAATTGGTGGTTCCATGGCAATTAAGGATAACATCTGTAAAATATGATTTTGTAACATATCTTTTAATACACCCGTTGCCTCATAATATGAGCCACGGCTTTGTATCCCAATAGTTTCACTGGAAATAATTTGAATATTCTCAATAAATTGGTGATTCCACAACGGTTCAAAAATAGAATTACCAAAGCGAATAGCCATAATATTTTGAATCATTTCTTTTCCTAAATAATGATCAATTCTAAAAAGATTTTTTTCTTTAATACTTTTTGAGATATTTTCATTTAATTCTCTGGCACTCTCTAAATCTGAACCAAATGGTTTTTCTACCATAACTCGTTGCCAATTATCTTTATTTAATAACATTTGACGGCAGTTTAAATTTTCGATAATTGGTTCAAACGAACTAGGGGGTACTGCTAAATAATAAATTCGATTACCATTAGTACCATATTCTTTATCAAGTTGACTTAAATATTTGTCAAGAAGAGTATATCCTTCACAAGTTTGTGAAAAATCAAATCGTAAGTATGAGATTTTTACTACAAACTCATTCCATTTTTTTTCATTAAAGGTATCACTTGAAAATTCCTTAATTGCTTCTTTCATTTGTGCTCTGTAAAACTCTGTAGTATAGTCTCTTCGTCCAATAGCTACAATAGCAAAATTATTTGATAATTTATTTTCTATCGTTAAATTGTATAAAGCGGGTATTAGTTTTCGTTTTGTTAAATCTCCAGTTCCGCCAAATATAACAAAAATGGCACTTTCACTTGATGCATTCATATATGTTCCTCCACTATGCTTATTATACACAAACTAAGAGATATCTAAACTTCAACCATATTAGTTTAATATCCTTTTTTATCATTTCCTTTTTCCCAATAATCATCATAAAGTACTTCCTCAGGATATTTAGGTCGCCTACTATTAGCATCTGGAAAAGGGGTTCTAATATTATGTGGCTCAATTTGATACCAATAGGCTACTGAAGAATAGTTATCACAGAATTTTTCATTTTTTGTTGTCCAGGCATGCTCTATAACAAATTTTAATTTCTTTGTAAAAGGAATTGGATCTTGTATATGAAAACGGTATCCTGTTAATTTATTTCCAGGTCTATTTATTCCTTCATATATAGAAAATCCTGAGTAAGGAGAATGATATACATGGGGATACCATGCAGTTAAGAAATAATCCTCTGTTCCAGTTCCCCAAATAGAAGGATAATCTTCTCCATCAATATAGATTTTTTCATCACCTTCACCATACCAACCAGGTTTTTCTGCTTTTTCTACGCTTAAAACTGTACCTACATAATTTCCTTGACCAACAATATCAGCAATAACATAATCGTTTCCAATTGTTGTTGGAAACTCTTGTCTATATATGGCATGAAAATACATAATATCTTTTGGAAGGCTAATATGTTGTTGCCAGTCAATATTATAGTAAAAAGAACGAACAGGGAATTTTCCTTCATTAGTTACTGTTAATCGTGCTTTTTTAACAAATGGCATTTCAAAGAATATATTTCTTCCTTTTCCACCATTAACCGAATTAATTGGTTGCGCTTTACAATCAGCTTCCATCCCATGACCTGACCCAAAAAAATCACCAATAGGGCTCTCTACACTAGGAGTTTCTTCATCATCCCAATAAAACCGCAACACTAGCATTCTATTAAATAAAGGTAGTTGCTCAGCTGCAATAGTACACCAGATGTGAACAATTTTTCCTGGTCCTTCAAGATTTGCTAAAACTAAGGTTTCTCCTGGAGCAATTTCTTTTTTATCCTCATTACCACCTGTTAAATCATAACTGCTTTCTCTTTTGGCTATGAAATTACTTGATTGATATAGTTTTTCAAACATTACTTATTTACCCCACATCATTTATAGATTCTAGATAGGTTGCTTGGTTATCAATATCATCAACCCATCCATTGATAATATACCATAATCGTGTCTCTTTGTTTCTTAATAAATTTATTTCTTTAAAAAAGTTTGTAATAGAACCAAACTCATTTATATAGTTATCCATAATATTAGGAACGAAAAATGCAGAAGATCCAAATGATGTAAATAGCTTTTTTATATCAATATTTGGATAAACAAATTCCATTCCTAAAATATTAATTCCACTATTTACTAAGTTTTTTATTTGGTGAGTAAACTGTCCACAGCAATGTATAAAAATACCATTAAAATGACTAGCAAACTTTTTTAAATAAGGAATGCCAAACTCTTTATACATAGAAGGAGAGAGTAATGGCATGTAGTCCTCAGTAATACCAATACCTATATCTGTGGGTAAGTAAATATATGGCCAAAGAGGACAATCTACATTCATATTTTTATTAATTATAGTTTTAACAATATCGATTAGTTTATCTGTTACCAAATCTAGTACTTCATGAACTTTTTT
>JAUUZE010000183.1 GCA_030590175.1 Clostridia bacterium | reverse complement strand
CCCATTACTTGATTGGACAGAGCTAGATATATGGGAATATATTTATAAAGAAAATATCCCAACTGTTTCACTATATTATGATCAAGGTGATGGTACTCGTTATCGTTCATTAGGTTGTGCTCCTTGTACACAAAAAGTTGTGTCAAAAGCTAGAAACCCAAAAGAAATTATTGCAGAATTAAAAACTGGTAAATTCTCAAACATCGCAGAACGAGCAGGTAGAGCACAAGATAAAGAAGACCAAGGAGGGCTTGAAGAGCTTAGGAAAGATGGGTACATGTAAATGGCTAACAGAGAAGATATGCATATTGTAATTGTTGGCCATGTTGATCATGGGAAAAGCACGGTCATTGGTCGTTTACTTGCTGATACTAAATCACTACCAAAAGGCAAATTAGAAGCGGTACAAGAAACGTGTAGAAAAAATGCAAAACCTTTTGAGTATGCTTTTTTACTAGATGCGTTAAAAGATGAACAAGCACAAGGTATTACAATTGATACAGCACGATGCTTTTTTAAGACAGCTAAGCGTGACTATATTATTATTGATGCACCAGGACATATAGAGTTTTTAAAGAATATGATTACAGGTGCTTCAAGGGCATCAGCTGCTTTATTAGTTATAGATGCCCATGAGGGTATCCGTGAAAACTCAAAGCGCCATGGGTATATGCTATCAATGCTTGGTATTTCTGATATAGCTATTCTTGTTAATAAGATGGATTTAGTTGATTATAAGGAAGAAACTTTTAATCAAGTAAAAAAAGAATATACAGTGTTTCTTGAAAAAATTGGAATCACTGCAAAAACATTTATTCCAGTTAGTGCTATGAATGGTGATAATATTGCTAATAAATCACTAAAAATGCCATGGTATGAAGGATATAATGTATTAGAATTGCTAGACGCTTTTACAAGTGAGAAAAAACAAGACCAATTACCATTTAGAATGCCAGTTCAAGATATATACAAATTTACTAATAATAAAGATAATAGAAGAATTGTAGCAGGAACCATAACTAGTGGAAGTGCTAAATTAAATGATGAGGTGGTTTTCTATCCATCTGGGAAGAAAAGCCGCATTAATTCCATAGAAGAATTTAATAGTCCTCTTTTAACAAAAGCGATAGCACCTAGAGCCACAGGATTTACATTAACAGAACAGATTTTTATTAAACGAGGAGAATTAATTTGTTTATCAAATCAAGTAGCTCCCCTAATTTCATCTGCTATTATTTGTTCGTTGTTTTGGTTAGGAAAGAAATCAATAAAAGCAGGGAAAAAGCTAACAATAAAAATTGGGACAACAAAAGTGATGGCTACTATTACTAATATTATTGAAGTTATGGATGCATCTAATTTAAAAGTTGAAAGTAGCCAAAAAATAAAGCGTCACGATATTGCAAAATGCTTAATTAAATGTGATAGGCCAATTGCCTTTGATACATATGATGTTAATCAACAAACCGCTAGATTTGTTTTAGTTGATGATTATGAGATTTCAGGTGGTGGAATTATACTAGAGGCTGTTAAAACTAGCGATAGTAAGTTACAAGAACAAATTATAAGTAGAAATATCCATTGGATTGGTTCTCATATTTCAAAAGAGGAGAGACAGGTAAAATATGGTCATAGACCAGCATTAATTTTAATTGAAGGTGATAAAAGCTCAAATAAAAAGAAGGTAGCGAGAGAGATTGAAAAGCAATTGTTTAATCAAGGAATTCATGTTTACTATATTGCTATGGGAAGCATAAAATATGGAATGGATACTGATATTTTAGATGAAATACAATCAAATGAACATATACGTCGTTATACAGAAACATTAAATATTTTATTAGATACAGGAGTGGTTGTTATTTCAACTATTTCAAAACTAAACAGGGAAGCAATGGACTATATAGAAGATGTACTATCTGATTATATAGTGTGTCAATTTATTTGTAGAAAAAATTGTTCTACACTAAGTAGCGAAATAAATGAAAAATTAATAACCTTAGGAATTATTAAATAGAGGTAATAGATATGGAAAAATCAAATATTTTACTAATTTTCACAGACCAATGGCGTGGAGATTTTTTAGGGAATCTAGGTCATCAAGCTAAAACACCATTTATAGATCAATTAGCTGGAGAAGGTACGACCTTCACATCAGCTTATTGTGCTTCACCTAGTTGTATACCAGCTAGAGCTTGTTTGCTAACTGGTAAGAAACCAATTAGTAATAATAGAATTGGATACATGGATGGAGTTCCATGGAATTATGAAAATAATATGATTGATTGTTTAAATGATGGTGGATATCAAACAATTAATGTTGGAAAAACCCATTTTTATCCAAGACGAAATAACTGTGGTTTTCAGATTAATAAACTTTACGATCCTCAAAATTGGTTAGATGGTAAATTAAGTGATTATCATCAATGGTTGTATGATGAAACAGATGGAAATATTGAAGACACCGCAAATGTGATTGATAATAATGGCTTTGCTTATATCCCATGGACTGCAGATAATTATTTACACCCTACTGAGTGGACAGCAAATGAAGCCATTACTCAACTAAAAAATAGAGATAGTAATAAACCTTTCTTTTTACAGTTAGGATTTCATCGACCTCATCCACCACTAGATCCACCAGAAGAGTACTTTAACATGTATCGTGATATTACATTTGATAAAGCTAAAATGGGAGATTGGGAAAGTAAGCAAGCTAGAATGGCTACATCTCATAATGCCCCAATGATTGGAGTAAAAAAAGAAAGTGATAGACAAGATGCCATAAGAGCTTATTGTGGTATGTTAACACATATAGACCATATGATTGGAAGGATATTATTTTACTTATCAAAACATGCACCTAATACAGTGGTGATTTTTACTTCAGATCATGGAGATTTATTAGGAGATCATGGAGCTTGGCGAAAAATATATCCATTTGAAGGTTCAGCTTTAATCCCAATGATTATTAAAGATCCTAAAAATGCTCAAATAACTATTAATAAACCACATGAATATAGACGAAATGATACAGTGATT
>JAUUZE010000142.1 GCA_030590175.1 Clostridia bacterium | reverse complement strand
CAGTTGTACCAGCTAGTGCTGGAACAGTTACAGTATTCTATTACTTTGGTGGTTCATTAGTTGGATCATTTGAAGTTACAGTTAACCCAGAAGCAGTTCCAACAACAATTACAGCAATTGATATTCCAGATGCTTTACAGTTTGGAACATACATAGAAGTTGATAGAGATGATGTAACAGTAATTGACCAATATGGAAGAGCAGATGAATTAACAGGCGACTGGTCTATTGAAATAACATCAGAAGGCGCTGAAAGCTTTGAAGTGTTTGATATAGATTATGGCATATATATATTTGGTGCATGGGAAGATATTGGATCAGACGTATTTAACGTATATATTAGTGATAATGGAAGCAGAGTTGATAGTTCAGTTCTAGCGTTTACACTAGAAAACGTTTCAGCTACAGCTATCGTTACAATCGAAATGACAGTTGATAGTGATGGTATTCTTTATTCAGGAGATGACTGGGAGTCATTAGGACAGAATGAATTTGTTGAAGTTTGGCAATCTGCATATGATGAAGCAATATTATTTGTAGGAAAAACAGCAGAAGGTGCAACAGTTGTATTAGTAGATGAAGATGAAGATGGAATACCAGATATTATTGATGTAATTACTTTCTCTGTTATAGATATAGTAGAATTAGATTTTGGTTATGATAATGATTATCCATTCGCAGCAACTGTATATGATAGTGCTCATAGTAGTGACTATGATGGTACAATAATGATGACTGCATGGAGAAATGGTGAAATAATCGCTACAACAGAACTTACTCTTATAAGCGAAGACCCATATGCAGCTGAAATGTACTATATTGAAGATGGTGATTTAGTTAATGGTGAAGAAGATTGGGAAGATTACACAACTGGTAGTAACTTAGTAATTAAAGACCAATATGGAAAACGTCTTGCTAATGATATAGTGATAGGTGATTATGTTGGAGATGTTCATTTCTACACAGATGGAGTAACATTTACAAATGTAGAAGAGTATGAAAATGCTTATTTAACATTTACAATTACATATGGAGAAGATATTGCAGAAGGAATATTTACTATCACATTAAAAGATGGTTCAATATCAGCCTCAGTTAATATTGACTCAACTCCGGTACCAGCATAATAATTATACTAAAATGAGCTGTCTTAAAAATCTAAAAAGAGTTGAGACAGCTCTTTTTTTATGCAGATTTAATATAGTTTATATTCAAATATGGAAGTAATAGGGAACTGTTTTTTGATTGAATCCATTTTTTTGCATTAACTTTATTTAAAATAACTGGCATTCTATCATGGATTTGACTAATATTATTAGAAGCTTGTGTAGTGATAATAACTGAATTGTTATTATTATCATATAAACCTGCGAAATATATGGTTTTTAAATCAATTGGCTTTAATAAGTATTTTATTTTATCACTCCACTCAAAATATCCATTAGCTGGAAAAACAAGGGGGCTTAAGGTATGAAACGTTTTTTTTTCATTAATTGTTTCACCACGAGCATTAATAATAAGCTTCTTTGAATTATACATGGGTAATCCCCATTTGGTCATTGTATAGTCAAACCGATTATTATGTAATTTTATTGAAGGAACCATTGTTCCTGGAAAAATCTCATATGCATTATTAACTCCTATTCCAGATTTAAAATGCTTTTCAATTTCTTTAAGAATAGCTTTCATTTCTCTATATTCTTCAGATGTGAAAATAATATATCTACCACACATTTTATTTCCCTCCTAGAATATTGCTCTTTATTTTCGGGTAATCTTTATGTGTTGACTGCGCCATGTGATTAATACCAGAATGAATAAATGTTGCTCTCTTAATAATATGTTCACCAAAACGATTTCTAAGGATGTCTAAAGAGGCATCTAAATTATTTTCTTTTTCAAAAAGATTAATTTGATAATTTTTATTCATTGTTAAACCGCTAAGCCTAAGTTGCACATGTCTAATAGGCTTAGTAACCGACATTTCTTGAAGTAACCTCTTAACAACAGTATATACCTTGTTTGTTTCATCTGTATATATATCACTTTTTTTTTGATGTAATTGATATCTAAAATCATTTGTTTTTATACCAAGCTGGATGGTACTAGAGACCATACCAATTGAACGCAAACGGTATGTACACCTCTCACTTAAAGACAATAAAAAAGGATGTAAAAGATGTATTTCTTTTTCACTAATGTCCTCAGGTAAAGTAAGAGCGTTTCCTATTCCTTTTGGGTCAGAGGACATGGGGTTAACTACTGAATGATCAATTCCATTTGCATAATTCCAAAGGAGGAGACCAAACAGATTAAAGTGTTGCCTTAATATATCTGGATGCTCATTAGCAACTTGACCAATGGTTTTATAACCAAGCTTATATAGTTTTATACAAGTTTTCATTCCAACCATAAATAGCTGATAGACAGGTAAAGGAAAATATTTTTTATCTAGTTCATGGCTAAACAGCGAATGAGTTAGATTTGGTTTAGTGAATGATGAGGCTGTTTTTGCTAATAATTTTGAATTTGATACCCCTACATTGACAGTAAACCCTAATGTTTTATAAATATTTTTTCTTATAATATTTGCCAAGATTAGAGGATTTGATGTTAATCTTCCGACATCAATAAAGCATTCATCAATACTGTAACGTTCAACTAGAGGTGTGTAAGTTAAAAGTAATTTACATAGTTCGTTTGAACATATGATATATGTTTCATAATCTGGTGGGAAAATAAGCAATTTGGGACATTTTCTAAGGGCATCATTAATTGTCATAGCAGTTTTTATGCCCAATATTTTTGCAGGATAAGAGCAAGCTAGCACAATTCCTTTACGCCTTGAAGGATTACCTGCAATAACAGAAGGAACTAACCTAATATCTTTTGTTTTACCTTTAGTTAGTTGGTAAGCTGCTTCCCATGACAAAAAAGCATTATTACAATCAATGTGAAAAATAGTACCCATTTTCTTACCTCGAACATATGTTCGCATTATATCATACTTTAAATTAACAGGCAATTGGTGTATAATTTTTTTGGGAGAAATAAATGGGAATTAAGCAATTAACTTATAAAACTATTATGCAAAATAAGACTAAAGAGTTACACTTCCCATTTTTGTATGAAAAGAATAATAATGAATGGTATATGACTTATCGCGAGGGTCCACATGGTGTGCCAGGTGGTGATTATGTTAAGTGTGTCAAATCAGTAGATCAAGGAAAAACCTGGAAAATTTGGGAAGGGCTTGGAGCTGAACCAAGGCTACGCTGGTTCCGTACAACGTTAAAAGATGGCTCAATGATTTCTCATCGCTACCGTTTAAAAATGGGAGTAAATGACTATTATGGCTATATTCTTCGTTCAAATAATGGTGGGAAGAATTGGATAAAAAGTCGATGTGATGTTTATGGTATTTCAATTGATGATGATTATGCTTATATGTGGGGTCATATTCAAGAGGATGATAAAGGTAATTTATATGTTATTGTTTATGGTACCTGTGAAGATAAATATATTAATATGATTATGACATCTCATGATAAAGGTAATTCTTGGAATCCATTTTGTCATTTGGGAATAGAAAATAGTAACTTTTCAGAAGGTCCTTGTGAAGGCAACTTAGTATTTTTAGACGATGGTAGAATTTTAGCTGTATATCGCACAGGTGGACCATTAATATATGCCTTATCAGATAATACTCAAAAGCATTTTAAGCATTTTATCCTTGATCAACACGGTGTAAGCCCACAGCTACTAAAAATGGGTGATATGGTTATTTGTACTTATGGTACAAGGGATATCAAATTACGCTATTTTAAAAATGAGCGTTTTTCAGAGGCCATTGATGTTTATAAAGGAGCTGGTAGTGGTTATACAGATATTCAAAAACTTTCAAATGATCGCTTTAGAATTGTATTTGATCAATCAGATTTTTTAATTAACCAAATAGAAGGAGATAAACAACGATTAGTCAGAGTGGAGTATATTATAAAATAGTAAAATATAGTTCATGATTGTAGCGACTCCCTTAGAAATAGTGAGTCGCCTTTTTTAGGAGAAATATATGATTAACTGCGGTATTATAGGGACAGGTTCCATTGCAAATTGGCATGTTTTAGCAATAAGAGAAACAGGTTTAGGAAAGGTGATTGGTGCTTGTAGTAAAAGTAAACCTTCACTTATTTCATTTTGTGAAAAATATATGATTACTGCTTATGAATCTTATGATGATATGTTGGCTGATGAAAATATTCAAGTTATCATTATTTGTACTCCTAGTGGATTACATTATGATCATATTTTAAAAGCAGCTAAAGCAAGAAAACATATTGTAGTCGAAAAACCAATGGCTATTTCAAGTAAGCAATGGGATGAAATTATTTTTATTTTAAAAAAGTATCAAGTAACTTTAGCAATAGCTTATCAGTCACGATTTAATAAATCTTTTATCAAAGTCAAAAAAGCAATTGATGAAGGTATCCTTGGAAACATAATGTTTGCTGATGTGTATATGAAATTCTATAGAACATCTGATTATTATCAACAAAGTTCATGGAAGGGAACATGGAAATTAGATGGTGGTGGTGCATTAATGAATCAAGGTAGCCATGGGGTTGTTAGCAGTTTAAATAATTATCATAAATTATAATAAAAGATAATAAAGTGTAACAACTTCATATAAGAACTTGTGTTCGTTTTCGTGTG
>JAUUZE010000151.1 GCA_030590175.1 Clostridia bacterium | reverse complement strand
GCAGAAGGTAAAAAGTTCATCTTAGACCAAAAAGCACCAGATGGAGATTACCAAGAATTCTTAATGGGTGAAAATAGATATGCTTCATTAACTAGAACATTCCCAGAGAGAGCAAAAGAGTTATTTAAGCAATCAGAACAAGATGCAAAAGAGCGATATGAAACATATAAAAAACTAGCTGAATAATTGCATCAATTAACAATAAACCAAAAGAGCCGTTAAAAAATTACGGCTCTTTTGTTTTAAGTATTTCTAACAGATACAACATAATAAAAAAACATGGTATACTCGAATAACATGAACAAATTAATAAGTTATTAAAGTATAACCGTAAAACTTATTGATTTGTTGTGTAAATAAGTCTATAATCATATTTGAGAGGTATTTGGTATGAAAAATAGAGATCAGTATTTAAAGCAATTGATAAATTGGAAAGATAAAGAATTAATCAAAGTAATCACAGGAGTTAGAAGATGTGGAAAGTCTTCACTACTTATTTTATTCAAGGAACACTTGGAAAGCGTAAAAGTGCAAAAGAATAGAATTATTCATATGAATTTTGAATCAATGGAATATGATAATATAAAGAATTATAAAGAACTATACACTCTGCTAAAAAGTAAAATAAAAGATACTAATAAAAAATATTATCTTCTACTAGATGAAATACAAGTAGTAGAAAAGTGGGAAAAATGTGTGAATGGCATGCTGGTAGCTTTCAATGTTGATATTTATATAACCGGTTCTAATGCTTATTTATTATCTTCTGAACTATCTACATTACTTTCAGGTAGATATGTCGAAATCAAAATGTTACCTCTTTCGTTTAAGGAATATTTAGAATTTTGTAATATTACTAATTTTACTGAACGTTTCAATATTGAAAGAAAATTTGAAAAATATATCCAGTATGGAGGATTGCCAGCTATAGCTATTTATGAGGATAATATAGAAATTTTAGATGATTTTCTTGTAGGAATTTATAATACAGTTGTAATTAAAGATATTATACAACGTAATCAGGTAAGGGATTCAGCTTTATTGGAAAGTCTAATTAGATTTCTTGCAGCTAATATAGGAAATATAGTATCTACAAAAAAAATAAGCGATTATTTAACTAGTGCAGGTAGAAAAACAACAAGTGAAACTATTGATAATTATTTGAAAATGGTAGAAAGTAGTTATATTTTATATAAAGTTAACAGATATGATTTAAAAGGGAAAATGTTTCTAAAGACTTTGGAAAAATATTATATTGTTGATATGGGTATTCGAAATATACTTATTGGAAAAAGAGATACAGATATAGGGCATGTTCTTGAAAATATTGTGTATTTGGAATTAATAAGAAGAGGTTATCAGGTTTCTATTGGTAAAATAGGAAAGTTGGAAATTGATTTTATAGCAACTAAATTTACAGAGAAGAAGTATATTCAAGTTACTGCAACAATGATTGATGAAAGTACAAGAGAAAGGGAATTAAGATCACTAAGAGAGCTAAATGATAATTATGAAAAAACAATAATTACCATGGATAAAGTTGTATATGATGATTTTGAAGGTATAAAAGTTGTCAATATTATTGACTTTTTGCTAGAGTGATTGTGTTTTATAAGATAGAAGATTAGCCTAATTCAATATACTTAAAAATTGTACTAGATATTAATAATAAAATTGTTGCCATAAATATATTATATGAAAGTAATATTAACACAGTGTTAAAAAATGATTGACTATTAATCAAAACGATAATGGCTAAAATAATCCCAGGTGTTAATATGAAAATTGTAAGTAATAACTTTAAGAAAACTTTTAAAGCATTTGCATGAACCGCACCAAATAGTTTTCTTGCTAATACTTCTCCATATAAATAGATGGCCCCAAACGATGCATAGGTTAAACCACATAAAATAACAAGGGGGATTGATTCCTTATAAAGAAATCCAGCAACTATAAATAATATTAAACCATCAAATAGATTTTTTAAATTTGCCATGGCAGTTACAGCAATAAGCTTGGTTGTATTATGGGCAGGGATTAAGTAAATATAGTGTTTTGATAACTCTTGTGTAAATCGACCATTAACACTACTTAAAAGAAGAATATATACAGATATAAGCAAGACAAAAAGTATGGTACCTTCATAAAAGGCCACCCTAACTACAATTACAAAAACAATAATCATTATTGATACTTTGTCAAAAAACAGCATACCTGTTTTTCTAAGTTCAAGAAAGGAACGTTGAAATATAGTTGCTGCACCAGATTTAGTAAAATTAAATGAAACAGATTTTATTTTTGTTGTTGAACCTATGACAAAGAAACCGTTTTTAGCTTTTGAAGAAATTACACTTTCTTTAAACTCTGTAGAAACTAAAGCATCTTCATAATAATCTTTTTCCATACGATATAACCATATAATTAATAAGAAAATAGAGCCAATTGATAATCCTAAGAAAACATAAAAGGAAGGTGTAATACCACTAATAGCATAAGCAATAATTTGACCATTCCATCCAATGATAGGTAAATAGGATATAAATTTTGTTGACATGGCCATGGTAAATCCTTCTAAAAGAGTTTGCTCTCTAATAATGGAAAATACCACATTAATAAGAACAGCTAGAAAAAGTAAATTTAAGATAACTTTTGCTACTTTACGACGTTTAAGTTTTTTTGATGTATAACTATATATAATCATGGAAATGATTGGCAAAGTAAGCATATATAGAATAAATCCAATTAAAATTATTAAAACACCAGATTGGGATATGCTAAAAAAACGACGTAAGTTTGGAACTTGCATTAATGCAAGAACAGAAAAGAATAAGATTTGTGTTAACTGTTTTAAAAAGCCATAAACTAAAATATTATTTGATTTGATTGGACTTGTAAATGCTATATTAACATCTGCTAATCTAAAGAAGCTACTTCCATTATCAATACCTTTTTTTAAAGTAAAATAAGCATATATAAAAAGAGCTGTAACAATTAAGGAGAAAAATAGATCATAACTTCCATAACTATTAGAAGAAGAATCTAAAAAAGACAAAATAAGAATAAATACAATAAATAATATTCCAAGAATGTAACCAATTAGAACTAGAGGTCTTTTTACAATTTTTTTTATAGTATTAACTAAAGTTCGCTTAATGATATACAGTAATGACTGCATTTATTATTCTCCTTCTTCTGTTACTTTAAAGAAAAGCTGTTCAATTGATTCGTTGTTTTTATCTACTTCACTACGTGTCCTTACAGCTGCAAACTTCCCTTTATGTAAAATAAGAACCTTATCCCATAATCCTTCTATGCTATCAATTATATGAGTACTTATAAGTACAGCACACCCTTGTTCTTTTAATTGAATTAAAATCTTTTTTAATTCTTTTATGGCTTTTGGGTCAAGCCCAATCATTGGTTCATCTAACATAATAACCTTTGGGTTAATTAATAATGCACAGCAAAGACTAACCTTTTGACACATACCCTTTGATAAATCTTTTCCAACTTTGTCTTGCTTATCAGTTAAATCAAAGATAGATAATAATCGATCCACTTCTTCTTGCCAACCTTCGTCCAAATTATATGCTTTGGCAATAAAAACCAAATGTTCATATACAGTAAGGGCATCATAAAGTGCAGGGGTTTCTGGCACATAACCAAATATTTTTTTAGCATCAATTGATTTGTTATCTAGATTACAAATTGAAATGGTTCCTTTGAAACGAAGTAGACCTGCTATGGACTTTATAGTAGTGCTTTTACCAGCACCATTAGGTCCAAGAAGAACACCAATTTCTCCTGGATTAACAGTGAAACTGATGGAATCAACAGCTAAAACATTACCATACTTCTTTGTTAAAGTAGTTACTTCTAGCATAATTTAGTACTCCTTATTAAGCGATAATTATATCCTTGATAATTTTAAAATCCAACTTTACTAATTTATTAAAAAAGATGTACCCTTTTTCTAATAGTTAGTTATAATAATTATAGAGATAAAAAATATTTATTAAATTAAGGGGATTAATATGAATATTCTCATATGGACAGACTTAGAAGGTGTTAGTGGAATAGTAGATTTTGATAAACATGAAGCACTAAGTGAAAAAGACAAATATCAAAGAAAATTAATGACAGGTGAGGTCAATGCAGCAATTAAAGCGTGTTTTGATAGTGGCGCAGATAAAGTTAAAGTTATTGAAGGACATGATGCAATTGATTTTTTAGAACTAGATGAGAGAGTGTTATTTGTTCCAGCCAGATATCCAGCTGTTTCTTTCTTACAAGGTTGGGATGGATATGACTATATGTTATTAATCGGCTGCCATGCCATGGAAGGAACAAAAACAGGTGTACTTAATCATACTGGAAGTCATAAAGCTATAG
>JAUUZE010000058.1 GCA_030590175.1 Clostridia bacterium | reverse complement strand
TCTACAATTATTTCTTGTACACCTTCTTATGCTTTGTATTTAGCTGAAAGTATAGAAGAGGGAAAAATTAAACGAGAAGATATTAAAATAAAAGCTGGACTGTTTGGAGCAGAACCTTGGTCTGAAAACATGAGAAAAGATATTGAAAAGAGATTAAATATCTTAGCTATTGATATTTATGGATTAAGCGAAGTTATTGGGCCTGGTGTTTCAACAGAGTGTGAAAAACAGTGTGGTTTACATATCAGCGAAGATCATTTTGTACCAGAAATTATTAATACCGATACTGAAGAAGTACTTCCTTATGGTGAGGAAGGTGAATTAGTATTCACAACAATTACAAAGCAAGCATTACCATTGCTACGATATAGAACCAAAGATATTTCAAGTTTAAATTATGATGTTTGTGATTGTGGACGAACTTTAGTAAGAATGAGTAAAGTAACTGGTAGAACTGATGATATGTTAATTATTAGGGGAGTTAATGTATTCCCAACACAAATTGAAAGTGTATTATTGGATTTAGGAGAAACAGCTCCACATTATCAATTAGTTATTGAGCGAAAAGGAACTATGGATACGTTAGAAGTACAAGTTGAAATGACTGATGCATTATTTGCAGATGAAGTGAAAAAAATAGAAGAGTTAGAAAGAAAATTAAAATTCAACATTGAAAGTACTTTAGCAATTAGTTGTAAGGTTACATTGGTTGAACCAAAAACTATTGCAAGAAGTGAAGGAAAAGCAAAAAGAATTATTGATAAAAGGAAAATATAGAAAGGTCGTGTAAGTAGATGTTAGTAAAACAGATATCAGTTTTTTTAGAAAACAAAGAAGGCAGAATTGCCAGGGTTACAAAAGTATTAAGTGATGAGCAAATTAATATTAGAGCTCTATCAATTGCTGACACCACAGAGTTTGGTATTTTACGAATTATTGTAGATGATCCAATTAAAGCTAAAGCTACCTTGAAAGAGAATGGATTTACTGTTACTACAACAGAAGTTATTGCCATCGCCATTGATGATCAACCAGGAGGATTGGCACATGCATTAGATATTTTACATAGTAATAAGATATCTGTTGAATATTTGTATGCCTTTATCTCGAAAGCTTCAGAAAAAGCTAATGTGATTTTACGTGTAGAAGATTGTGAAAAAGCCATTGACTGCTTACAAGAAAAAGATTTTACAGTGTTAACAGCTAGTGAAGTATATAATCAATAGGTGAATAATTGATTGCTGAAATACTATCCGTTGGTACAGAATTGCTAATGGGTCAAATTGTTAATACAAATGCTCAGTTTATTTCTGAACATTTTCCAGAAGCTGATGTGTATGTATATTATCATACTGTTGTTGGTGATAACAAAATACGATTAAAAGAATGCCTAAAAATCGCTTTATCACGAGCAGATGTAATCATTACAACAGGTGGACTTGGTCCTACTCAGGATGATTTAACAAAAGAAATTATTTCTAAAACTGTTGGTAAAGAGATGGTAGTCAACGAAGAGGTTCTAGAAAGAATTAATAAATTCTTTACACAAAAAGGCCGACAGATGACAAAAAATAATGCTAAGCAGGCATATTTTCCCAAAGGAAGTATGCTTATTATCAATAATATGGGAACAGCTCCAGGTTGTTTAATAGAATATAATAAAAAAGTTATTATTATGTTACCTGGACCGCCAAGAGAAATGCAACCTATGTTTATAAAAAGTGTATTGCCTTATTTTAAAAAGACTTCCTCATATAAATTACATTCTGTTTTTATTAGATTATTTGGCATAGGCGAATCGTCTATGGAGAGTAAAATTAGTGATTTGATTGAATCACAGACAAATCCAACAATTGCTCCCTATGCAAAATCAGGTGAAGTAACTTTACGAATAACAGCTAAATATGATGCTAATGTTGAATCATATGAAGATATCATAAAACCTATCATTAATGAAATTGATAAGAGGCTTGGCAAATATATATATTCATATGATAATATTGACTTAAAAGAGGTTGTTTTTTCTCTTTTACTTAAGAAACATTTAACAGTTAGTTTTGCTGAATCATGTACAGGTGGATTACTAAGTAAATATTTAACAGATATTAGTGGCTCATCTAAAGTATTTAATAGCTCATTTATTACATATTCTAATGAGTCTAAAACTACTCAACTAGATGTTTCACCAAAAGTTCTTAAAGAACATGGTGAAGTGAGTGAGGAAACTGTCATAGAAATGGTTAAAGGATTACAAAATAAGACAACATCAGATATTGTATTGGCAATTACAGGAATCGCTGGTCCAACTGGAGGAACTAAAGAAAAGCCTGTAGGAACTGTTTACATTGGGTTAGGTTATGGAAAACAGATTTTAACAAAAAAATTAAACTTATGGGGTAATCGAGATAGAATAAGACATGTAACATGTCTTCATGCTTTTGATTTTATTAGAAAAACATTATTACAAGAGGAGAATGTTTGAGTAAAACTAATTTAAAGAGTACAGCATTTATGATCATGGTCTCTGTGCTAATTAGCCGGATTCTAGGTTTTTTTAGAACTGCTTTAATTCCAATTAAAATGGGTGGATTAGGTGATGTTGCTGATGCCTACAATGCAGCTTTTCAAATTCCTGATTTAATGTATGGTCTTATTGTAGGTGGAGCTATTGCAGCTTCACTTATTCCAATATTGTCAGGATTTGTGGAAAAAGGAGATGAAAAGAGAGGTTGGGCTGTTATCAGTACTTATATTAATTTGATGATGATTATCATGTTAATTATTACAGTACTAGGGATTGTTTTTGCGCCTCAACTTATGGGTGTTATTGCCGGTGGCTTTAAGAATCAAGATCCATCTAAAATGGAACTAACCGTTAAATTAACAAGAACATTAATGCCAATTGCATTCTTTATGATGCTATCAGGATTATGTAATGGAATTTTAAATTCATATAATAAGTTTGCAGTGGCAGCATTTGGTCCCACATTTTATAACTTGGCTTGTGTTTTAAGTATTATGTTTTTAAGTAATGACCAAGAGTCTCTTAATTATGGGGTTGATAAAGTAGTAATTGGTATTGTTGTTTGTGCAATTTTATATTTTATTTTACAATTTACTTTTACAATTAAACACTTAAGGAACTATAAACCACAAATTATTACACATAATGAAGATTTTTCCATGTTAATGAAATTAGCTGTTCCATCGCTATTAACTTCTGCCATGATGCAAATTAATATAATTGTATCAAAATCTTATATGACTCATTATGATTCAGGAAGTCTAACGGCTTTAGATTTAGCTAATAAAACATGGCAAATGCCACTTGGTATTATTGCACAGGCTGTTGGTGTTGCTATGTTACCAAGATTATCAGGACTTTTTAGTAATGGTAAATACACTGAATATGAAAATAAGCTTAATGGAGCCCTAAAATTAGTGCTATTTTTAGGTATTCCGTCAGCGCTAGCCTTTACAATCTTTAGTCAGTCGATAATACAGCTTATATTTAATATTAATCAGAGCTTAACTGTGGAAAATGTTAACTTAACAAGTTCAATTTTAACTTTTTATGCAGTCGCACTCATTGCACAATGTGTAAATACCATAATGAACCGTGCATATTATTCTACAAAGAATTCAATAATTCCATTTATTGGAGGAACTATTAGTATTGCTATTAATTTTGTTTTAGCCTATTACTTAACAATGCATTCATCAATTGGACCAAAGGGGATTGCTTTAGCTTATTCGTTTGCAACAGTGATAAATATGATTATATTATCAATTAGTTTTAAAAAGAGAATTAAAGGATATAAAATTTCTAAAAACTTTCCTAGTCTATTTAAGATGACTTTCTCAGCAATTCTTATGGCTGCTATTGTATGGTTATTTGATAGTGTTCTAATGAAACAGTTATTTGGAGGAACCATATTTGAAATTTCTAAAATGAGTCAAGCATTTTGGGTAATTATAATAATGGGAATTGGAATGACGGTTTATTTAGGAGTAACTTACTTACTTAAAGTAGAAGAATGTCATAGTTTAATACATACAGTAAAAAATAAACTGACAAATACTGTAAAAATTAAGTAATTAATGGTATACTTGACATCACAAGATAAACTGATATAATTGAATAGAACAAATGTTCTTATGGAGGAATAAAATGGATAAGAAAAAAACATTGGATATGACCCTTTTGCAGATTGAAAAACAGTTTGGTAAGGGTGCTGTAATGAAGTTAGGTGAAAGTTCACATATGAATATAGAATCAATTCCATCAGGATCAATTTCCTTAGATATTGCCCTTGGAGTTGGAGGCATACCTAGAGGAAGAATTATTGAAATATTCGGTCCTGAATCGTCAGGTAAAACCACATTGGCATTACATATGATTGCAGAAGCACAAAAACTAGGTGGAGAAGTAGCTTTTATTGATGCTGAGCATGCATTAGATCCGTATTACTCTAAAAAACTTGGCGTAAATATTGACGATTTAATTGTGTCACAACCAGATACAGGAGAACAAGCTCTTGAGATTACAGAAGCCCTTGTGAGAAGTGGCGCAATTGATGTAATTGTTATAGACTCCGTAGCAGCGTTAGTACCAAAAGCTGAAATTGACGGTGAAATGGGTGACACTCATATAGGATTACAAGCTAGACTTATGTCACAGGCTTTACGTAAGTTGGCAGGTGTTGTAAGTAAGTCAAATACTACTACTATTTTTATTAATCAGCTTCGTGAAAAAGTTGGAGTTATGTTTGGTAATCCAGAAGTTACACCTGGTGGGCGAGCTTTAAAATTCTATTCTTCCATTAGAATTGATGTTAGAAGAATACAAACCATTAAAGAAGGAACCTCATATAGTGGAAACAGAACTAGAGCAAAAGTTGTAAAGAACAAAGTAGCTCCTCCATTTAAGCAAGCAGAATTTGATATTATGTATGGTACTGGAATCTCAAAAGAAGGGGATGTATTAGATTTAGCAGCTGAGATAGATATTGTGAATAAAAGTGGCTCATGGTATTCTTATGCTGAACAGCGCATAGGTCAAGGAAGAGAAAATGCTAAAAAATATTTAGTAGATAATCACGAAGTTTATATCGAAATTGAAAAAAAATTAAGAGAACATTATGGATTGACAAAGCATGAGCATCATGAGGATAGTGACAATTGAAGAAAGTAAAAAATATTTCACATTATATTTTGATAATCGTGATAGTTTAAGTGTACTAAAAGAAACTTATTTTATGTACTCTTTATATGAACTAGAAGAAGTTACTTCACAATTAATAGAAGATATTAAAAAAAGAGATCAACTGATTACTTGTGAAATTGTAGCAAGAAAAAATCTAACCGGTGGGCTAAAAGCAACGAACCGGTTATTTTTTATGTTATCAAATAAAGGGTATAAAGAACCTATAGTTGAACAGGTAATAAATAAATTAACTAAGGAAGGCTTGTTAAATGATATTACTTTTGCAAAAAAATATATTAGTAAAAGAATTAAAGGAAAAAAAATATCTAAAAATATGCTAATTAATTTATTGATACAAGAAGGAATTGATGAAACTATTACAATTAATTTATTAGAGAAGTTTCATATTAATGATTATGAAACAGCTAAATTAATAATTGATAAAAAATATAAAGGGAAAGTAAAGGAAGTAGAAAAAATCTATAAGTATCTTTCCTCAAAAGGATTTGAACAAGATGTCATATTTGCCATTCTTGGAAAGGAAATTACATGAATAAAGTCTTATTAGTTTCACTTGGGTGTCCTAAGAATTTAGTAGACTCTGAAATTATTACAGGTATATTAATGGATAATAATTATAAAATGACTGTTGATGTAGAACAAGCAGACACAGTAATTATAAATACCTGTTCATTTATACAACCAGCTGTTGAAGAAGCTATTGATACTATTTTAAAATATGCAAAGTTAAAAAGAGAAGGTGTATTTAAAAAATTAGTTGTTGCTGGATGCCTTGTAGAGAGATATAAAGAAGATATAATTGACCAAATAGATGAAGTTGATGCTTGTTTAGGTATTAAAGCTATCAAGGATATAGCAAGTTTATTAAAAGAAGATGCAATTTGTGTTTATGGAAATGATTATGATATTGATTTTTTAAATTTACCAAGAACAATATCAGGAGATCAACCATTTGCTTATCTAAAAATAGGTGATGGTTGTGATAATACATGTACTTATTGTACTATTCCATCAATAAGAGGGAAAATGCAAAGTAGAAATATTGACGAAATAGTTAAAGAGGCAGTTAATTTAGAGCAAAATGGAATTAAAGAGATTATTTTAGTTGCACAAGATGTTACAGCATATGGCTTAGATTTATATGAAAAGTATGCATTAGCTGAATTAATAAAAAAAATTATTGATAGTACAGATAAAATATGGGTTAGATTACTTTATTGCTATCCTGAAAGTACTACAGATGAATTAATAGAATTAATGGCAAAAGAAAAACGATTTTTAAGTTATATTGATATCCCATTACAACATGGTAGCAATAAAATATTACGGTTGATGAATCGTAAGGGTACAAATGAAGAATATGTTGCTCTTATAAAGAAAATACGAGAAAAAGTACCAGAATTAATCATAAGAACTACCTTTATTACTGGTTTTCCAGGAGAGAATGAAGAGGATGTTAAAATTCTTGAAGATTTTATCAATTTAATCCAATTTGATAGAGTAGGTATATTTACTTATTGCTTAGAAGAAGGGACTCCTGCAACCAAATTACCTAATCGAGTTAACGAAGAAATAATGGTACAGAGAAAAGAGAAATTAATGCTTGTGCAACAAGATATTTCTTTAAAGAAAAATAGCAACCGATTAGGAACAACCTGTGATATACTGATTGAGGATGTAGCTGCTGATGGTATTTTTTATATGGGTCGCTCCTATGGTGAAGCACCTGATATAGATGGAGTTGTGTACGTGACATCAAGACAACCACTATCAATTGGCGATATAATAGAAGTTACTATTGTTAATGTGGAACAATATGATCTGATAGGAGAAGCTATTAATGAATTTACCCAATAAAATTACTATGTTTAGAATCGCTATGATTCCCATTGTTATGGTTTTTATAACACCAATATATTCTTTTATGCCTGACAAACTTAATACCTTTTTACAAGGTCCTGGACGCTATATAGGGGTGGTACTATTCTTGCTGGCAGCTATTACAGATTTTATTGATGGCCATATTGCTAGAAAGCATAATATGGTTACTAAATTAGGGAAATTCTTGGATCCTATTGCTGATAAATTATTAGTTATTGCAGCTTTAATTATTTTAGTAGAAAAAAATGAAGTTTCCCATTATATTGCCATTATTATTATTGCACGTGAAATAATTGTTATGGGTATTAGAATTGTGGCTGCTAGTGAAGGAAAAGTGATAGCTGCAAGTCTATGGGGAAAATTTAAAACAATTTTTCAAATCAGTGCCATTACATCTTTTTTAATCAAAGATATAACACATTATTTCTTTTTTAAATTTCTTGATATGAATATTATTAGTAATTCATTAATGGTTGTTGCAGTTGCATTAACCCTTATATCAGGTTATGACTATATCAAAAAAAATATTCACATTATTCGTCAACAATAATCTTATTGCATTTTTTTTAAAAAACAATTATACTAATTATGACCTGGTTATAAAAATACATAAGAGGGCATAATGACAAAGGCAACCAAAAAAAAATTAATAAGACACGAACAGCTATCTAAGCTAATTTTAGATCAGCCTTTTTTAACTGATGGACAAATTGCTACTCGTTTGAATGTATCTGTTCCAACAGTCAGACTTGATAGATTAGAACTTGGAATTAAAGAGATGCGAGAACGTGTAAGACAAATGGCGACTGCAACAAAGGAAAAGGTTAAAGCAATTTCAAAAAATGATATTGTTGGAGAGTTACTGAATCTGGAATTAAATAAAACAGGTATGGCATTATTTGAAACAACAAAAGATATGACTTTTGAAAATTCATCAGTAATTAGTGGCCAATATTTGTATTCATTTGCAGAATCAACAGCTTTATCAATTATTGATGCAGATGTTGCTCTTGTAGGTGTAGCAAACATAAAATACAAAATTCCAGTACTTGCTAATGATAACTTAATAGCTAAAGCAGAAGTTAAAGAAATACGTTTGAAAAATTTTATTGTCTGGGTCACAATTTACCGAGATGAAATTGAAGTATTTAGAGGAAAATTTATATTAGTGGCAAGTAAAAAAGGAGAAAATATTTGAAGATAATTGTAGATGCAATGGGTGGCGATAATGCACCTTTTGAAATAGTAAAAGGGTGTGTAGACGCAATTAATATAAAAAAAGGATTTAACATCCTTCTTGTTGGCGATGAAAAACAAATCTCTAAAATATTATCTGACTGTTCATATGATGAGAATCGAATTGAAATTAAAAATACAAGTGAGGTTATAACAGGAAATGATGTTCCAACTATAGCTATTAAACAGAAGAGTGATTCTTCTATGGTTGTGGGTATGAACTTATTAAAAGCAAAAAGTGGTGATGCCTTTTTATCTGCAGGAAACTCAGGGGCTTTGCTAACAGGGTCATTACTACTAATAGGTAGAATTAAAGGTGTAATTCGTCCAGCTTTAGGAGCTGTTATCCCATCTAAGAAGAATGATGTTTTACTAATAGATGCCGGATTAAACTCTGAATGCCGTCCAGAAAGCTATGTTCAGTTTGCAAAGTTTGGAAGTCAATTCTATAAGTGTATGTATGATGTCGATAAACCTACTGTAGGTTTACTTAATATTGGGAGTGAAGATAAAAAAGGAACACCAGAAGTCAAAGAAGCTCATGTACTTTTAAAAGAAGCACCAATTAACTACCAAGGGAATATTGAAGGTAATGATATTCCAGAGGGTAAAACACAAGTTGTTGTATGTAATGGATTTATAGGGAATATTTTATTAAAATTCTTAGAAGGTACAGTTAAATTTATGTTTAATGGTGTTAAAGAAGCTATAAAAGCTAATTTCTTTTCAAAAATTGGTGGATTATTAATAATGAAACCATTACGTAAATTTGCCAGAAGTGCAGATGCTGATACAGTTGGTGGAGCCCCTGTATTAGGAATAAACGGATTAGTCATAAAAAGCCATGGTAATTCAAAAGCTAAAACAATTAAAAATGTAATAATGAAAACAATAACTTTAATTGAAAAAGATATTGTTAATGAAATAAGATTAAGCATACAAGGAGACAACAATGAGTAAAATCGCATTCGTTTTTTCAGGACAAGGCTCACAATTTGTAGGAATGGGTCAAGATATAGCCAATGAATATAAAAGTGCTTCAGCTTACTTTGATATAGCTAGTGAAGTATTAGGTTATGACATGAAATCACTTTGTTTTAAAGGTCCAGAAGAAACTCTTAAAATAACAGAAAATACTCAACCTGCCATAGTTACAGCAAGTTATGCTATGTTACAACCATTAATAAAAGCAGGTATTAAAGCGGATATGACAGCAGGATTAAGCTTAGGTGAATATACAGCTAATGTATATGCTAATACTTTTACATTTGAACAAGCAATTGCCACTGTTAGATTGCGTGGAAAATACATGCAAGAAGAAGTTCCTAAAGGAGTGGGTGGTATGACTGCAATTATTGGGTTGGCAGATGAAGTTGTTTTAGAAGCTTGTCAATTAGCAAGTGATGTAGGTTATGTTGCTTGTTCTAATTTTAACTGCCCAGGACAAGTTGTTATTTCAGGTGAATTAGAAGCATTAAAAAAAGCTGGTGAGTTACTTTCTGAAAAAGGAGCAAAGCGAGTTATTCCTTTAGCAGTTAGTGCACCATTTCACTGCGACTTATTAAAAGGTGCAGGGGAAAAATTAGATAAACAATTACAAACTATTACTTTTAAAAAACCATCTATTGATGTAATTTCAAATACAACAGGATTACCATATAAAGATGAAACAGTTATAAGAGAATTATTGGTAGATCAGGTTAGTAAAACAGTTAAGTGGACAAACTCTGTTAACTACATGATTAGTAAGGGAATTGACACGTTTATTGAAATAGGTCCAGGAAAAACAATAAGTGGATTAATTAGAAAAACTGACAGAAGTGTAACAGTATATAATGTACAAGATTTAGATTCATTGAATAAAACACTAGAAAGTATACAGGCGTAATCATGAATTTTACAAATAAAACAGTATTAGTAACAGGAGCTAGTAAAGGTATTGGTAAAGCCATTGCTTTAGCTTTCGCGAAAACAGGTGCAAATGTAGTATTAAATGCCTCTAGACAGTCAACATATTTTGATGAATTAATCTCCAAGTTTGCTAGTGAAGGATATTCATATGTTGTTGCAATTGGTAATGTTGCTAATAAAGAGGATGTTGTTAATATTTTTAATATTGCCAGCGAAGCTTTTGGCCAAGTTGACATATTAATTAATAATGCAGGAATTACAAAAGATATGTTATTGATGCGTATGACTGAAGATCAATTTGATCAAGTTATTGACATAAATTTAAAAGGAACTTTTCTATGCACTAAGCAGGCAATTAGACCAATGATTAAAAAAAGGTGGGGAAGAATTATTAATATTTCTTCAATTATTGGCTTAATTGGCAATCCTGGACAAGCAAATTATGCTGCTTCTAAAGCAGGAATAATTGGCTTTTCAAAATCAGTTGCAAAGGAAGTAGGAAAAAAAGGTATTACATGTAATGTGGTTGCCCCTGGATTTATTGTAAGCGATATGACTGACGGATTAAGCGAAGAACTTAAGACCAGTTATCTTGGAAATATTCCGGCTGGAAGATTCGGGGAAGTAACAGATGTGGCTAAGGCAGTTTTATTCTTAGCCAGTGAAAATGCAGAGTATATTACGGGACAAGTTTTAAATATTGACGGAGGACTTGTTATGTAATATGATATTTCTGATATAATACTAATATAGGAGGTAACACAAAAATGGTATTTGATAAAGTGAAAGAAATCATTATAGAGCAATTAGGCGTAGATGATGATTTAATCAAAATGGAAGCATCTTTTATTGAAG
>JAUUZE010000021.1 GCA_030590175.1 Clostridia bacterium | reverse complement strand
CTATATTAGGTACTTCAACTGTAACATCATATATTGAAAGTGCAGCCGGAGTATCAGAAGGTGGACGTACTGGATTAACATCTGTTGCAACAGCAGGGATGTTCATAATTGCTCTATTCTTCTCACCAATATTCTTGGCAATTCCTGCATTTGCTACGGCTCCTGCATTAATTGTTGTTGGACTAATGATGATGAAAGCAATTAAAGATATTGACTTTACTGATTACACAAATGCTATTCCAGCATTTTTAACAATCATTATTATGCCAATAGTTAGCTCAATTGCAGATGGTATGATGTTTGGATTTATTTCTTATGTATTACTAAAAGTAATCACTGGTAAAGCTAAAGAAGTTCATCCTATGTTGTATGTAGTAAGCGCACTATTCTTACTAAAATTATTTATCTAAGAAAAAACTTATAAGAAATTACCTGCCTATATAATATAGGCAGGTTTTTTTTGTTCTTTTTTAGTAAGTTTTTGGTATAATATAGTAATAGAAAGGTTAAGATATATGAACGAAACCCTATTACAACAACAAATTTATACTGATAAGGTAAAAAACTTTACTCTTGGTCAACAAAAAACATACAAGATTCAAACATTTGGGTGCCAAATGAATGAAAATGATAGTGAAAAAATAGCGGGATTATTTGAAGAAATGGGTTATCTAGAATCTAGTGATAATGCCATACCTGATATTGTTTTATTTAATACTTGTTGTGTTAGAGAAAATGCTGAACAAAAGGTATTTGGTCATCTTGGAGTTTTAAAAAAACAAAAAGAACAAAAAAGCGATATGGTTATTATTTTAAGTGGCTGTATGATGCAACAGGCTGGAACATTAGATCAGATTAAAAAGAGTTATCGTCATGCCGATATTGTTTATGGAACAAATAAGAGCCATTTATTACCTTTATATTTATATACATACTTGAGTACAGGGGACAAACAGTTTTTTACTGAAGAAACAGGACAAGAAATTATTGAAGGATTGCCAATAAAAAGAGAATCATCAATTAAAGCTTATGTTCCAATTATGTTTGGCTGTAATAATTATTGTTCTTACTGTGTAGTCCCTTATGTTAGGGGAAGAGAACGAAGTAGATCAACACATGATATCATTAATGAAATTAATTATTTAGTTAATCAAGGAGTTAAAGAAGTAACGCTACTTGGACAAAATGTAAATTCATACAATAGTGAAGTGGATTTTGCTGATTTATTATATTTAATTGATAAATTATGTGATATTAAGAGAATAAGATTTATGACTAGTCACCCAAAAGATATTTCATTAAAACTAATTAAAGCAATTAGTGAAATTGATAAGGTGTGTAATCATCTTCATTTACCTATGCAAGCGGGAAGTACAAAAGTTCTACGTGAAATGAATAGAAAGTATAGTAAAGAACAATATATAGATATTATTAACAATGCTAAAAAAACCATTCCTAATGTGGGATTAAGTACTGACATTATTGTGGGATTTCCAGGTGAAAGTGATATCGATTTTGATGATACATTAGAAGTTATATCAACTTGTCAATTTGATTTTGCTTATACCTTCCTGTATTCTAAAAGAAGGGGAACAAAAGCAGCTTTACGAGATGATCAGATTAGTAAGGAAGATAAAAGTATACGCTTTAATAAGTTAGTTACATTACAAAATAGCATTACTTTACAAAAAAATATAAGTTGTGAAGGTAATATAGAAAAAGTGCTTGTTGAAGGTTTGTCAAAAACAAATAAGGCTGTGTTAACAGGACGTGATGAAGCTAATAAAATTGTAAATTTTATTGGTGATAAACAATTAATCGGACAAATAATTAATGTGAAAATAATAAAAGGGAAAACTTGGCATCTTGAAGGAGAAATAGTGTGAATGTATTTGAAAAAGCCAGCGAATTAGCTAGTGAAATAAGAGAATCAAAAGAGTATAAAACGTTAATTGACTGCAAATGTAAAATGGATAATAATGAAGAAGCAACTTCTTTATTAAGAGATATGAGATTACTACAAGAAGAGTATATTAAAACTGTACGTGAAAACATAGATAAAGATGCAATTAATTCAATGGAGAATATTTTAAAAAATAAGCATGACGAACTATTAGAAAATGAGATAACCCATGATTATATTATTGCTAAAGATGTATTTGACAAACTTATGAAAGAAATAAATAAGATATTAGCAAAAGGAATTGCTTTACCTACTAAAGGTAATGACTGTGAAAATTGTGAAGGGTGTGAATAGTTGAAGAATCAAAAAAACAATTCTACATTAACCCCAATGATGAAACAATATCTTGATACAAAAGAAAAGTATCACGATTCTATATTGTTTTTTAGATTGGGTGATTTTTATGAAATGTTTTTTGAAGATGCTTTGGTGGCCTCAAAAGATTTAGAAATTACGTTAACTGGAAGAAACTGTGGTATGAATGAAAAAGCTCCTATGTGTGGAATTCCATATCATAGTGCTGAAGGTTATATTGCCAAGTTAATTAATAAAGGACATAAAGTAGCCATATGTGAGCAAGTAGAAGATGTAGCTATTGCAAAAGGAATTGTAAAGCGTGAAGTTGTAAGGGTTATAACACCTGGCACAGTAACTGAAAGTGCATTAATTGATGAAAAAAATAATAATTTTATTATGTCTGTTTTTAAAGAAGGTGCTTGTTATGGTGTGGCAGCTTGTGATATTACAACAGGTGAGTTTATGGCAACACAAATTACTTTTGGAGATACCTTATCAAAAGTATTTGATGAAATAGCAAAATATCAACCAAAAGAAATTGTTACTACCAATGAAGTTGCTTCAATTACTAATTTTAAAGAAGCAATCACTAATCAGTTAGGGATTTATTTGTCAGTGAATGATGAACAAATATTTTCTAATGAAACAAGCAATATACAAATTAAAGAGAGAGTTGATGAAAGCAATATAAATGAATATGACATTTGGATAAAAGCTGCTTGTGGTCTTTTTACATACCTTAGCGAAACGCGAAAATCTTCATTAGATCATATTAGAAAAATTGATGTTTATGACTATGAACAATACATGACATTAGATGCCATAGCTAGAAAAAACTTGGAATTATCACAAAACATTAGAGAAGGTAAAAAAACTGGAACACTATTATGGGTATTGGATAAGACTGTGACCAGTATGGGTGCTAGAACACTAAGGCAGTGGATAAAACAACCACTATTATCAATTAATTCAATTAATGAGAGATTAGCAGGTGTAGAGGCTCTAAAAGATGAGTATATTATTAGGATGGAATTATTTGACCTATTAAAATCTGTTTATGATATGGAGAGACTTACTGGCAAAATAATTATGGAAAATGCTAATTGTCGTGATTTAATAGCACTAAAATCTTCTATTGGACAATTGCCATTTATTATGGAATTACTAGAAAAATTAGATGCATCATTTATTAATTATATAAAAGATGATATAGATATATTAACAGATATTTATCAACTAATTGATAGAGCGATTATTGAACAACCACCAATAACTATTAAAGAAGGTGGTATCATCAAAGAAGGGTATCTAGAAGAGATTGACAAACTAAAATTCGCATCAAGAGATGGAAAGCAGTGGATATTAGACCTTGAACAGCGAGAAAAGCAACAGACAGGAATTAAGAGTTTAAAGGTTGGTTATAATAAAATATTTGGTTATTATCTTGATGTTACTCGTTCATATTTTGATTTAGTTCCTGAACACTATAAGAGAAAACAAACACTGGCCAATTCTGAGAGATATATAACTGAAGAATTAAAATCAATGGAAACCACTATTTTGGGTGCTGAAGAAAAATTAATTAGAATGGAGTACTCCACTTTTGTATCCATTAGAGAAAAGTTAGCAAAAAGTGGAAATCGTTTATTAAAGACTGCCAAAGCAATATGTAAATTAGATGCATTAGGTGCGTTAGCTGAAGTTGCTGATAGAGAGAACTATGTAAAACCAGAAATTAATGATTCATCAATTATTGATATAAAAGATGGTAGACATCCCGTTGTTGAAAAAATGCCTAATTGTGATGAGTTTATTCCAAACGATACATTTTTAGATTGTGAGCAATTTAAAACATCTATTATTACCGGTCCAAATATGGCTGGAAAATCTACCTATATGAGACAAACAGCAATTATTGTATTAATGGCACAGATGGGTAGTTTTGTTCCTGCTAAAAGTGCATCAATCGGGTTAGTTGACAAGATTTTTACTAGGATAGGTGCAGCTGATGATTTAGCAGGTGGCCAAAGTACTTTTATGTTAGAGATGAGCGAAGTTGCTTCTATAATAAAGAACACCACAGATAGAAGTTTACTAATACTTGATGAAATTGGTCGTGGAACTAGTACATTTGATGGATTATCTATTGCATGGGCTGTTATTGAATACCTATCAAATGCAAAAACATGCAGAACTATGTTCTCAACCCATTATCATGAATTAACAGAACTTGAAGGAAAAATAACTGGAGTAAAAAATTATTGTATTACAGCTGAAAAACAAGGAAAAGAAGTTACTTTCTTGCGTAAAGTTATTCGTGGTGGCGCTGATGAAAGTTATGGAATACAGGTAGCATATTTAGCAGGAGTACCTGACGAGATTATTACTAGAGCAACATATTTGTTAAATGAACTTGAAAAAAATGATTTTGGTAAGCGAAGTAAAATTAAAGAACAGACAATTGATGGACAGTTAAATTTTACAGAATTTTCAAATCGATCTAAAAAAGAAGAAGAAATAATTTTACTATTAAGAAAAATGAAAATTCAAGAAATGACACCGTTAGAGGCTCTTAATCAATTGTATGAATTAAAGAATAAACTGGAGTAAATAGTAATGGGAAAAATTATTATACTTGACGAAAACACAGCCAATCAAATTGCAGCTGGTGAAGTAATTGAACGACCATCTTCAATAATTAAAGAATTAGTTGAAAATTCAATTGATGCTAATGCAACTATAATTCGTGTTGAGATTATTAAAGGTGGAGTATCGTTTATAAGAATCACAGATAATGGAGAAGGTATTGCCAAAGATGATGTGGGAATGGCCTTTGAACGCCATGGAACTAGTAAAATTAAAAGTGCCAATGATTTATCACACATTAATACCATGGGATTTAGAGGAGAGGCTTTAGCGAGTGTTGCATCAGTGGCAGATGTCACATTAGTAACAAAAGTAAAAGATGAAACTACTGGAACTTCAATTCATATTAAAGGGGGAGAGTTTCTATCATTACGAAATACAGCTAAAGAAATAGGAACAACTATTACTGTAAAATCACTTTTTTATAATACCCCTGCACGATTTAAATTTTTAAAAAATGATTCTACAGAAACCAGATATTGTAATGAAATTATTAATAAAATAGCTTTAGGAAACCCTCAAATTGCAATATCCTTTATTTCTAATAAAAAAGAATTACTACAAACACCTGGTGATAATCAACTTATAAATACTATTTATGCAATATATGGTAAACAGATAGCTAATTCTCTATTTCCAATAGAAAGCACTAATGAGGGGATGACTTTATCAGGATTTGTTGGAAAACAAACAATTGCTAGAGGAAATAGGGCACAACAATCAATTTTTATTAATCATAGAGCAATAAAAAGTCACGAAATAACAAAGGCTGTTGAAAAGGCCTATGAATCTACTTTAATGAAAGGTCGATTTCCATTTTTTGTGTTAAATTTATCTATAAATCCAACCCTTGTTGATGTTAATGTACATCCTTCAAAATTAGAAGTGCGATTTAGCAATGCAAAAGAAATTTTCTCATTAATTTATCGTGCCATTAAAGCAGTTATTGAACAAACAAATACTATTTATCATCAAGAATCTAAAAACGACTTACCAGATACTTTTTCTTTTAAAAATCAGGTTAAAGAAACTACGCCTACTTATGAGCCTACATATATTGAAAAGAATGCATTTCATGAACAAATGAAACAAGTAAAGGAACAGTTTATACAACAACCAATTAACTCTTCAAAACCTATAGCTGAGGAAATTAAAAATGATACAAATGAGCTAATTGGAGACTATATAATAATTGGACAATTATTTCAAACTTATGTAATTTTACAGCGTGAAAATGATATTTTATTACTAGATCAGCATGCATGCCATGAACGTATTACATATGAAAAGCTTCTTAAAAAATATGAAAATCAATCGATTGAAAAACAATTATTATTAGCTCCAATTGAAGTTAGATTGACAAGTTTTGAAATGAATTTGGTTTTTGATAATCAGGAGAAAATTAATAGAATGGGATTTGAAGTTGATCAATTTTCAGATTATAGTATTGTAATTAGAACTGTTCCCACTGATATATTTGGGGACAATGCTAAAGATGTATTTATTAGCGCAATTGATAATCTAAAAAAAGATGACCATGAAGCATTATATATGATGGCATGCAAAAACTCCATAAAAGCTAATCATAAATTAAGTCATGAGGAGATTAGAGAAATGGTTTCGTTATTAGGAGAATTGACTAATCCTTTCAACTGTCCTCACGGTAGACCTACTATTATTAAAATGACTAAATATGAATTAGAAAAACGTTTTAAAAGGATAGTTTAATGAAACAAGTAATAATTATTACAGGTCCAACAGCTTCTGGCAAAACTGATGTCGCTATTACAATTGCCAAAGAGAATAATGGCGAAATTATTTCATGTGATTCAATGCAATTATATAAAAAAATGGATATTGGTACTGCAACACCTAAAATGTCTGAAAGACAAGGTGTTATTCATCATAATTTTAATATAATATCTCCTTTTGAGAATTTCAATGTAGCAAAGTATAAAGAAATTACTATTCCTATTATTGAAGAAGTTTTAAATCAAGGTAAATTGCCAATTCTAGTGGGAGGTACAGGTTTATATATTGATTCTATACTTTATAATATTAACTTTAGCAAACAAGACAATAAAGCAATTAGAGAAAAATATGAAGAAATAGCAGAGACTAAAGGTAAAGAAGCAATTTATCAACTTCTCTATGAGAAAGACAAAGAAGCTGCAAAAAATATTCATCCTAATAATATAAAACGAGTTATTAGAGCATTAGAAATAATAGATTTAGAAAGTACTTCTTTAGCAGATTATCAAAAAGATGCAATAAAAGTAAGTAGCCCATATGAATTTATTATATTTGTGTTAAATCCTGAACGTAAACTATTATATGAACGAATTGAAAAACGAGTGGATATTATGTTGGAAAGCGGATTAGTCAGAGAGGTCGCTGAAGTAAAAAAACTAGTTGCTAATAAAAATGCTACATCACTACAAGCTATTGGATATAAAGAAGTTATTTGGTATATTGATGGAATTATTACCTATGATGAAATGGTAAGACTATTAAAAAGGAATAGTAGGCACTATGCTAAAAGACAACTTACTTGGTTTAAAAGGTATAAAAGAGCTTTTGTAATAGAAATTAATGAAAAATCTACTAAGGAAAATATAAATATACAGATTAGGGATATCCTTGAAAAGAAAGGGAATTTTTAGTAAGATAAGGGTAATAATGAAGGGGGCATAAAAATATGAGTAAATCAATGTCAATGAATTTACAAGATGTATTTTTAAACCAACTTAGAAGAGACAAAGTTCAAGTAACACTTTTTTTAGTTAATGGATTTCAAATTAAAGGGATTATAAAAGGATTTGATAATTTCGTAATTGTCATGGAAGTAGAAGGGAATCAACAAATCATCTATAAACATGCCATATCTACAATAGCACCAATGGAAAAAATTAACTTGATATTTCAAGGAGAGGTTCCTCAAGATAAATAAAAAAAATGAGCTATAAGCTCATTTTTAATATGTTCTAAATAAACCAATAACAATGCCAGCGATGGCAATATCTGATTTAATAATAATAGGTTCCATAGAGGAGTTTTCAGGTTGTAATCTAATATGGTCATTTTCTTTGTAAAAAGTTTTAACTGTAGCTTCATCATCAATTAAAGCAACAACTATATCGCCATTGTTTGCGGTATTTTGTTGTCTAACTAAAATTAAATCACCATCTAAAATACCAGCTTCAATCATGCTATCTCCTTTGACTTTTAGCATAAAAGAAACACTTCCTTTTGTATACTCTTCTTTAATAGGAAAATGAGTTTCAATATTTTCAGTAGCAAGAATTGGTTGCCCTGCTGCTACTTGCCCAACGATTGGAATATTTACTAATCCTTTAATATCTACTTTCTTTTCATCTTCTGGAAGACGAATAGATCTAGAGATAGAGCTATCCATAATAATATATCCACAATTATTTAGTTTTTGTAAATAACTATGAGCACTAGAAGTGGATTTAATACCAACATCTTGGCAAATGTCACGAACTGAAGGTGAATAATGGTTTTCGTTAATAGATTGTTTAATATACTCCAAAACTTTTATTTGGATTTCTTTTAAATCACTGTACATATTATTACCTCATTTATTTGATAAATATACTTTAGCATATATATAAAATAAAGTCAAACAAATGTTCGTAAAATGGTTGACAACGAACAAGCGTTCTGGTAATATATTGTTATAGAACGGATGTTCGGAGGCACAAAAGATGAAAAAGAAATATAAATTACACAATAAAAGAAGATTTATTATCGCTATTTGTATTATACTATCTGTTATTATTAGTACTACTTTACTGGTGACAAGGAGACCAGAGGGTAAAGCTGATGAAATCTATAAAGAAATTATTATTCACCCAGGCGATACCTTATGGGATATTGCAATAGAACACTTTGATGGGTCATATGATGTCAGAAAAGTGATTTATGATATTAAAAAACTAAATGATATGTCTTCATCAGAACTTTCTGTAGGGCAAATCGTTAAACTACCAAATAAATAGACATATGATAGTCGTTGTCTATTAACACGAGGGGACATGAAGAGAAAACTGTGTATGCAGTTTTCTTTTTATATAGTTAATGCTATAATGGAAAAAATTAAAGTAAGGAGTTACCAAAATGAATTTTCTACAGAAAATTAAAGAAAATGTGCTAGTATATGATGGATCTAAAGGATACATGCTTCAACTAGCAGGATTAACTCCTGGAGAATGCCCAGAACATTGGAATCTAACAAATCGAGATAAAGTATATAAATTACATAAAGAATATGTTGACTCAGGTTGTGACGTAATTCAGACAAATACCTTTTCTGCAAATCGTATACAATTAGAAAAGCATGGACTTGGTGACAAACTTTATGAAATTAATTATGAGGGAGTTAAAATTGCAAAAGAAGCTACTAAGGGAACTAATACCTATATTGCAGCTTCAATTGGACCAACAGGAACTCTAATGGAGCCTTCTGGATTACTAACCTTTGAAAAAGCTTATGATACATATAAAGAACAGGTACAAGCAGTTGTTGATGCGGGAGTTGATTTAATTAATTTTGAAACTTTTACAGATATTGCAGAAATGAGAGCAGCTATTTTATCATCAAAGGATGTATCAGATATTCCAGTAATTGCGTCTATGGCTTTTGAGCAAAACTTTAGAACATTAATGGGAACAACTCCGTTTGCATGTGCTAAGATAATGCTTGCAGTTGGTGCTGATATTATTGGAACTAATTGTTCCTTTGGCCCTGAAAGCATGGGGCAAATTGTCGGTGATATGGCAAAAACAGGTCAAATTATTTCAGTGAAACCAAATGCTGGGTTACCTACATTAGAGAATAATAAAACAGTATATGCACAAAGCTCCCATGAATTTTGTAATATTGTTACAGAATTTCCAAAATACAATGCACATTTAGTAGGCGGTTGTTGTGGAACTACTCCTGAATTTACAAAAGATATTAAAAAACAGATAAAATCAGAAACTTATACAGGAGAAATTGATAATAACATATACCTATTTTCTCTATCTAATAAAATTGATATTTCAATACCATATAAAAAAGGTATTCTTTCTTTTACAGATTCAGATGATATTGAAGATATTATTGATTTTGCTTATGATGTAGTTGATGAAGATATAATGGCTGTTTTATTAGTTTATGAAGGAAAGAATGAAACATTTTTAAAAGAAGTTATTAAAGAGACACAAAATGTTATAAAACTTCCAATTATAATAAAATCACATAATAAAAAAGCTGTTGAAAATGCCTTATTAATATATGCAGGAATTGCAGGAATTATTTATCCAGTTTCAAATAATTATGGAGCAATAGAAATCACTTAGTCGTTATTATCTATATCTATGTTTATATCTTCAATAACTTCAGATAATCGACCACTGGCATAACTTCGACCTTCATCGGTTAACATATCTCGAAGGTTAGAAATTAAATTCATAAAAAACTTCTTAATAACATTAATAAAACCTGTAGATTGTGTGCTTCCAGTTGTAGCAACTTGAGTAGTGGCCTGAGAGGTGCTTTGCGCTGCTGTACCTCCTAGTGTGGAACCCATATTAAATGAGGTAGAACCAAACACAGATGTGTTAGTTAGAGAATTAAGTAATACAATACTAATAGAGGAAATTCCAACACCTACAGCTACCTGTTTTTGAGTATAAGGTTGAGGAATGTGTGGTGAACTCTCATGGTCAAAATATTCTTCTTCATAATATCCTTGTGTATAATCTTCATTTGTATTGCTTATAACACCACCTGATTGAAATTCAACAGGATCTGCTAAAAAGATTTCCCATTCCCAGTCAGCATTTTCTACATCAAGATACAATCTAATAGAATTCTGGTTATTAAAAGATTCATCATATGTATAGTTTTCTATAATAATATATGTACCTGTAACAGTTCCTTGGTAAATAGTATCAATACCATCAAGTTGTTCAGAATAAACAAAAGTACCAGTAATGAATATTTCTTCACCATTTAAAAACGCTTGTCTATCATATAACAAATCTATTTCCATACGATACACTGATGGTCCGTATTCACTATCATTAGGATAACTAAAATCAACAATACTACGAACAGTTTCCATATCTTGAAGTGTTAAATACATAATGTTTTGTAATTTGTGAAAAGGTGGATTGCCATCTTGATAGGGTATTCCACCTATTATGAACCAATCAGGTGCATCTACTCTAGTAGCTTGAGTATAGTAATGATTATCTTCAATAGCAAATGCCATAGTAGTAATGGTTAGTAGAAATATTATAATAATGATTATCATCAATACTTTTTTCATTTAAATCATCCAATCCATAATGAGTGAGAATAAAGTAGAAGCAACCACACCAAAGAAAAATGGCAATGATTTTCTTATACTCCATCGCTTCGCTCCACGACCAAGACCGTTTCCAAGCAACATACCAATTAAAGCAAACATTGTACAATAATAAATTTGCACCATATACCAATGTAACCAAACGTAGGATAAAATCATTAATACAGTAAATGGAATAGCAATTAACCAAATATCTAAGGGACTTTGATAATCATCAATATTAGAATAACCATCATTTACAAACTTTTTTGATGTCATAATATAGTAAATAGTTTGTAGCAAGAAAACTGTTAGTCCAAATAGCAATGTAATGAAAAAACCTGTGAAAAAACTTCTCATCCCATAACGACTGACTTGCAATCCCATAAAGAAGGCAAATACAGTAAATATGGTAGTTATGATAATTAACTTAAGTTTTGGCATGTTCTCTCCTTAAAAAGATATATACATAATTAATTGCCAAGAGGCTAATAATAGCACTCCAACAACAGTTGCTAATATAGGAGCAAGAAAGGTACTTCTCTTGCTTAGCGATCTAATTCCAGCATATATTGGTAATAATGTACAAAGTAATCCTGTTATTCCAAAAGTAGCAGCAGAATTATATCCAAACAAATTATAGATTAATCCTAGTATTACAGAAAAAGTCATATATGTGTGAGAAAGAGCAATACTAGATATAACTTGGTCAAGTCGAGTCTTTTTCCCTAAAGATGCCAAAATCAATGTGAGTAATGCACCTATTAACCCTACAGCAATATAACCAATAATTAATCCCATAGAAGTGAGTAAGATAATTTTTCCAGTTGCAAAATAACCATTACGATTTTTATCTAATCCTACTTGCAAGAAAAAAATCATCCAACCAACAGCTGGTAATATAAGATGCAAATACCATTTGTGTATTTTTTCTTCTTTTAATACAGCCATTGGGTTCAATGCAAACAAAAGCATATACTTTATTTTTTTAAGAATACTATCTTCTTTATGATTAGTAGTTTGTGATGTATTTTCGTCCATTATATACCCCATATTATTACAATGATTATACTAGTCTCATTATAATAAATCAATTAACTATTAACAAAATGTGTAATATTTTTTATTAATTGTTATATAAAATTGATAAATGTATAATTCGATACTATTTTGGCTGTTTATATGCTCTTTACGTTAAATAAAAAAATATTACTATATAATGTTATTACCAGCCCAATGAAAATCTATGCTAAGATGAATTAGGGGAAAAAATAAAATTAGGGAACACTTTTAATAATTTAGTATAAGGATTATTATGCAAAAAATATCAAATTACTACCATCAGAATATAAAAGGGAAGTTGCTTTACATTTTCCATATTTATGTATTGCTTCTTTGTCTTGGTCTTTCAATATTTCTAAAAGTAACAAATAGTATGTCATATGCTTTAATTACTCTATTCATATTATGTTTTTTAATTGTTGGGTTTTTTATTGGATTTATTTATTTTCTTACGAAAGATAAACTAAAAAAAACATATCGCTTCATAAATATTAAAGTAATATTGTTAATTATATCTTTAGCTTCTTTTGTTATATTTTATTGGTTTAATGAACGATTCCTACTACAGATATTTGCTGTTATAATTACTTTTGTTGGATATTGCTTAGCAGTATTTGATTATAAGGATAGTCATGTAATGGCTTTTTTGTGGTATGGATTCATTCCTATTATACTAAATTTATTCATAATCTTTTATATTATAAAAGAACCTTCATATGATTCTTTAGCAGTTTCACTTAACCTTGCATATCTGTATACTTTTTTACTTTTATTAAACAACTATAAAATGCATAGAAGTATTTTCTCAAGTAAAAAAATCAACCTTAAAGAGAAGAGGAATTTTAAAATTGTAAATAAATTAATGATTACAATTGCCTTTATGTTCTTTCTTATTTTACTAAATGCATATCGAATTGCTGAATTATTAAATAGGTTATTGATTATCATACTAGGAAAACTAGGCGAGTTTATGAGACAAACAAATGAACCAACATGGTTACCAGGAAGTACTACACCTAAGATTGTAGAAAGTGTTTACAAAACACCAGATATTCTAATTTTACTAGTTAGAGTATTTTATGTAGTTATAATTATTGCCGGATTTATTGGATTTATTATATTTGTCATAAAAAGTTTTGGACAGTTAATTTCACTTATTCAAAAATTAAAAAATAAGAAATTTTTATTTATGGGAGGAAACTCTTCAGAGGAATATATTGAATCAACAGAAATTGATAGAATGTTTATTTTTAAAAACTCTAAAAAAAATAAAAGGCTATATAATATGACAACTCTTTTAAAGATGAAAGAGTCAAAAGAAAAGATTAGATACTATTATGGCTATTTATTAGAGCAACTATATCTAAATGGGGCCCCTATAAAAGATAGCTATACAGTTGATGAAATATTTCAATTAGTTGCAAGAAAAAGCTGTAATCAACAGTTTATTGAATTATTTGATATGCTGACTAAAAACTACTCTTATGCAAGATATACAAAAGCGAAAATAGGTTTTAGTTTGAGTGACAAATTTGTGATTGAAAAATACCATAAGCAACTAACTAAATATTTTGAAACTATTAATTGGGAATTACAATAAAAAAGGTATAATGCATATTATTATCAGGTTACTTTTTATCAGACCTATCCAATTTCAATTATCTATGAACAAAATAATGGATTAAGGATACCAACTGGTGATGGATTGATTTCATATTACTACACTGAAATTACTCTTGTTGAAGAGAAATGGTGTGTAACAGCATTTTCACAAAACTTCTAAATAGAGCTAACCTTTTAAGGTGATAGTTAAAGTTTGGCTGACAATATATTGACGGGTATATATTTATTAGATATACTATGGTTAATTCATTGAAGAGAGACAAGTAATGGTACTTGATTGGTGTAGAGAAGCAGTGGCTAGTGAAAACTGTAACAAGCATGGTGCAATGAATCTACTTTCTGAGAATACTGGATATTCAGTCCGTACAAACGGTTATCATGTAAATTGAGACGCTAAATTGTTGTAAGTTATAACAATTAGCTAAAATTGGGTGGCACCACGGCAATTTCCGTCCCATATGGGCGGTTTTTTAATACATTTTTTTTGGAGGATAAAAAATATGTTGGACATTAATTTAATTAGAAACAATACTAAACAAGTAAAAACTGCTTTGGCTAAGAGAAATTATGAAGTAGATTTTTCAGCAATCATCGCTTTAGATGATAAGAGAAAAGCTTTGATATTTAAATCAGAGCAACTTAAAGCTGAAAAAAATAAAGTTTCAGCTTTGATTCCTCAAAAGAAAAAAGCTGGAGAAGACATAAACGAACTACTAATAGATATGAAAGCAATATCAAATAAAACTAAAGAAATTGAAAATGAACTAAGTGAAGTTAAAAAGAAGATACAAGCTTTTCTTGAGGTACTACCAAATATACCAGCAGATGATGTACATGCAGGAACGGCAGATGATAATTTGGTTGTTAAGGTATATGGGGAAAAGCCTGTGTTTGGCTATAAACCTAAAGATCATGTTTCACTATGTGAAAGTTTAAATTTAATAGACTATAAAAGAGGAGTGAAAATTGGTGGTAATGGATTTTGGGTGTATAAAGGAGAAGGTGCAAAACTTGAGTGGGCACTTTTAAATTACTTTATTAGTGAACACCTAAAAGATGGATATGAGTTTTTGTTGCCTCCACATATTTTAAATTATGAATGTGGGTACACAGCAGGACAATTTCCAAAGTTCCAAGATGATGTATTTACACTTAATAATGATGAAGAGAAAAAGAAAACACAGTTTATATTACCAACAGCAGAAACAGCGTTAGTTAATTATCATAGAGATGAGATATTGTTAGAGGATGAACTTCCAAAGAAATATTTTGCATTTAGTCCTTGTTATCGTAAAGAGGCTGGAAGCTATAGGGCAGAGGAACGAGGAATGATTAGAGGACATCAGTTTAACAAAATTGAGATGTTTCAATATACAACACCTGAAAATTCAGATGCAGCCCTTGAAGAACTAGTTGGAAAAGCTGTTGCATTAATGGAAGGTCTAGGACTTCATTTCAGATTATCAAAATTAGCAGCTGGAGATGTCTCACATTCAATGGCAAAAACACTAGATATTGAAGTGTGGATACCTAGCATGGGTATTTATAAGGAAGTAAGTTCTGCATCTAATGCTAAAGATTATCAGGCAAGAAGAGGTAGTATTAAATACAAGAATAAAAAGACAGGTAAAAATGAATATTTGCATACATTAAATGCATCTGGTTTAGCTACAAGCAGAATATTGCCAGCACTAGTTGAGCAATTCCAAAATGAAGATGGATCATTTACTGTACCTAAAGTATTACAACAATGGATAGGAAAGGAAATTATAAGATAATGAGTAAAAACAAACAAAACAAAGAACATCGTGTTATTGTTGACTTTAAACATATGATGACTGAAAATCAACAATTATATAAAAATGATATTGCGTTTCTAAAAAATCTTGGGAAGAATAAATTTGAAGAGATTACATATGATACCTATGTGTCTCAAGTAGATGCTGTTGGAACAGCGCTAATCAAAAGAGGATATGGTGATACATTTATTGGAGTTATTGGTCCTAATTCTTATGAATGGTGTGTAGCATATATGGCAGCTTTTAATGGTAAAAATGTTGTTGTCCCAATTGATAAAGAATTAAGTGCAGATGAAATAGAATACATTGTTAAAGAAGCAAATGTTAAAGTGCTATTTTATGATAGTAAGCAACAGGAAAAAATTAATGAAATCAAAAAAAGAAACACTTTTATTGAAACATATATTTGTTTAGATAAAGATATAGATATACCATTAGCTACAATTATTGACCAAGGTAGCAAACTAATAAAAAATGGTAATACAACTTACAAGGATATAGTCATTGATCCAGAAGAATTAAGTGTACTATTATTTACTTCAGGTACAACTGGAATGGCTAAAGGTGTTATGCTAAATCATAGAAATCTGGCAATGGAGATGCATGGAATAGCACGAATAATTGGTATTGACAGAGAGTCTAGATCATTTTCTGTTTTACCACTTCATCATACATTTGAAAGTACTTGTGGATTTTTATCAATGATGTATTGTGGTGGAACCATGGGATTCTGCGAAGGCTTACGACAGTTTGCAGATAATATTGTAGAAATTAAACCAACAATTATGTTAGTTGTACCGTTAATACTTGAAGGGCTACATACTAAGATATTTAAAGCAGCAAATGCAAAAACTGTAACTAAAATTGCATTTAAAATTCTGTTATTTATAGCACCAATATTAAGTTTTCCAACAAGAAAAAAACTATTTTCATCTGTTCATAACAGTTTAGGTGGAGAAGTTAAATACTTTATAACTGGTGCTTCAGCCATAAGTGTTAAAGTTTCTAAAGACTTTGATAAAATGGGAATTAAAGTATTACAAGGTTATGGACTTACAGAAACATCACCTATTGCTTTAGGTAATTCAGAATTTAATTACAAGCATGGAGCATTGGGAGTACCTTTTCCAGGTGTTGAAATTAGATTAGAAGATATAGATGAAAATGGTATTGGCGAAATCATGATTAAAGGATCCAATGTAATGATGGGTTATTATAATAATGAATTAGCAACAAATGAAGCAATTGAAGATGGATGGTTTCATTCAGGCGATTTAGCTAGAGTTGATAAAGATGGATTTTATTTCATGACTGGAAGAAAGAAGAATCTAATCATTACAAAAACAGGAAAAAATATTTTCCCAGAAGAGTTAGAAGCGGTATTAAATGAGAATCAGTTTATTTTTGAATCTATGGTGTCAGGAACAGAAGAAGATGTTACAAAGGAAGACTTTATTCAAGCTCATATTGTACCAAATATAGATAAAATAAAAGAAGCATTTGGTAAATTACCATCAAAAGATGAAATAAAAAAATTCATTGAAGATGAAATTAAAATTATTAATAAAAAACTACCAACCTTTAAAAAAATTAAAAGAATTATAATTCGTGATGAAGAGTTTGAAAAAACTACAACAAAAAAAATTAAGCGTCATAAAAATAAATAAATATATAAAATTAATTCTTTAATAGCCTGCAATCATTGTCCGATGATTGTAGGTTGTTTACATTTAATGCAATTATATATTCAATATTATTGACAATGTACATTGATTTGTATATATTCTTATATAACTTACACTTGGAGGAAAGTATATGACCACATATTTTAGCGAAACAACAAACTATTATAAAGAAGATAACCCTGAGCAATTACTTAAAAAATATGGTTCTCCACTATATGTATATAGTGAAGAAATTTTTAGAAAACGGTGTAAAGAAATGGCAACACTAGTTCCATATGAAAATTTTAAAGTTACTTACTCCATTAAAGCTAACTCAAATCTTAGCTTATTAAAAATAGCAAAAGAAGAAGGATTACATGCAGATGCAATGTCACCTGGTGAAATTTTTGTTTTACAAGAAGCTGGATTTAAAAGTGATGAGATTTTCTATATTAGTAATAATGTTTCTAATGAAGAAATGATGTATGCAATTGATAGAGATATAGTTATAAGTGTAGATTCATTATCACAACTTGAAGTATATGGAAAAATTGCACCTGGTAAAAAAGTTTGTGTCAGGTTAAACCCAGGTGTTGGAGCAGGACATCATGAAAAAGTAATTACAGCTGGTAAAAAAACTAAATTTGGCATTAATTTAGATAAAATTGATAAGATTAAGATAATTGCTAAAAAATATAACTTAACTATTTGTGGTATTAACCAACATATTGGTTCACTATTTATGAGTGGAAAAAATTATACAGAAAGCGTAGAAAATGTACTTATACAAGCTAAAAAATTCGAGAATCTTGAGTTTGTAGATTTTGGTGGGGGATTTGGAGTTCCATATAAAAAACAAGAAGGTGAACCTCGTTTAGAATTACAACAATTTGGTCAAAATTTAGGAAAAATCTTTGATGAATTTGCTAAAGAATATGGAAAAAAGATTATATTTAGAATTGAACCTGGTAGATATATTGTAGCTGAGTCATGTATATTACTGGGTAAGGTATATACAAAAAAAAGTAACTATGAAAAATTATACATAGGCACTGATTTAGGGTTTAATGTACTATTGAGACCTGCAATGTATGATTCGCATCATGAAGTAGAAGTTTATCGTAATGGTAAATTAGTTAAAGATGAACAAACTGAAAATGTCTCAATTGTGGGTAATATCTGTGAAACTGGTGATGTATTAATTAAAGATAGAGATTTACCAATTATTGAAGAAGGTGATATAATTGGAGCAATGGATGCAGGAGCTTATGGTTATTCTATGTGTTCAAACTATAATAATCGTTTACGACCTGCTGAAGTTCTTATTAATAAAGATGGTCAATCAAGTATAATAAGAAGAAGAGATACACTAGAGGATCTACTACAAAATTTTTAAAGAGCAAAAACCAATGTTCAATACAATTTCATTTTTCTTTGCTTTATTGGTTAAGGTTATATAAAATGAATGTGAACTGAGGTTGTATGCATATAAAGAAAGATGAACCTATGAAAACGAAGAAGACTTTATTTGTTGTTATGGGAAGATTTATTTCAAAATTACAACAAAACAGGGTTATTTCTGAAAAAACCTTTATCAGGTTACAATATTTTGCGATTCTAAAAAAAATATTGCACTTAAGAAAACCTATAACATTAAATGAAAAGATACAGTGGCTTAAACTTTATGACAAGAGAAAAATTTATACTGTTTTGGCAGATAAGTATGAAGTTAAAAGTTTTGTGTCTAAGAAAATCGGACAAGAATTTTTAGTTCCTACTATCGGTGTATATGATTCATTTGATGAAATTAACTTTAGTGAATTACCTAATAGTTTTGTTCTAAAGTGCACCCATGATTCTGGAAGTATAGTAACATGTAAAGATAAAAAGTTTTTTGATATTGAAATTGCTAGAAATAAACTTACTAAAGACCTTCAGACAAATCATTATAATAGATATTTAGAATGGGCTTATAAAAATATTAAGCCACGTATTATATGCGAAAAATTTATTGATGCACAGGGCGAGAGGGGAATAAGCGAATACAAATTCATGTGTTATAACGGGAAAGCTCTTTATTTTAGTTTGGAGGAATTCAGAGAAAGCTCAGGAGGTCTAAGAATTGATTATTTTGATATAAATTGGAAGAAGTTTCCTTTGAAAAAACCATATTCAAATCTAGGATATGATGCAAAAAAACCTGAGAATTTTAAGCAGATGATAGAAATAGTTGAAGTGTTAGCAAAAGATATACCATATGTTAGAGTTGATCTGAATGTTATTGAAGAACGTATTTATTTCAGTGAAATGACGCTATATCCTGGTGGAGGATACTCTATATTTATTCCATCTAAGTATGATGAGTATTTT
>JAUUZE010000169.1 GCA_030590175.1 Clostridia bacterium | reverse complement strand
ATTGAAGATGGTAAAAGAGTTTATCCTAACTTTAAAAAGAGAGAGCGTCCCTTTGAAATTATATTCTCGTTTGCTTTTATACCACTGCTATCTTTAAAACGAAAAAGATATGTTAAAAAAAATCAAGGTAATACAACAAGTTTTTTCACATACTCTGTAAAAGGTTGTTGTATGTTTTTTGATTTAGAAGTATTAAAGAACATACAATACTTTGATGAACATACTTTCTTATTTATTGAAGAAGGCATAATTGGAGAAAAACTACTAAAAGAGAACTATAAAGTGATGTATTGTCCATCACTAGAAGTTATTCATAATCATTCACACACGCTAAATAGTGAATTGACTTTTAATGAAATGAAATCTCATTATAAAGATAGTTATACATACTACTTAAGAGAATATAGAAGTGATATAAATAAAATTCTACAAGCTATAATAATATTTGGTCTTAAATGGCAAGTAAATGGTTATTGGACATTAATAAGATTTGCTAAAAAAACACTAAAGAGAAAGAAAAAAATTAAATTTTGATATTTTAGGAGTTTATATAATGAAAAGTCTAACCTTTATCACATTTGGAGTAGGAGTTGGTGGAGCACAGAAAAATATTGTGTTTGTAGCTAATCAAGCTGTAGCTGCTGGTCATAAGGTGTCTATATTAGTTGTGTCAAATCAAAAAAAAGGACTTTTCATTGATAAACGTATTAAAGTGATTGAATTAAACTATCAATTTCCTGTTTTTACAGGTAGTAAAATAAAAAAACTAGTTAAAGCATTAACTGTAGCCCGTGGTATTCGTAGAGCAGTTAAAAGTGAAAAACCTGATGTAGCAATAATTTTTATATATGATTTAATTAGAGTATCTTTTTTCGCATTGTTTGGACTGAAAATAAAAAAAGTTGCATGTGAGAGAGATAATCCATATAATTTTTCAAAAAAACAACTAAAGAAAGCAAATTGGTTTTATAGTAGATTTGATCAAGTAATGTTTCAATTACCAAGGGCAAAAGAAATATTTTCAAAAATAATTAGAGATAAATCTATAATTATTCCAAATCCATGTATTCCTAGAATAAAACAGATACCTTTATACACAGGAGCAAAAAGAAAGGTATTCATTTCTGCATCCAGATTAGAGAAAATTAAAAATATAAACTTATTAATAAATGCTTTTTCAAAAGTTCATCAAAAACATTCAGAATTCAAGTTACATATTTATGGAGAGGGATCACAACGGCCTGAACTAACAAAATTAATTAATGAAAAAAAATTAGAAAATGTTGTTATTTTAAAAGGACTAGCAAATGATGTTTTATTACTAGAAAGAGATTGTTATGGATTAGTATTATCATCTAATTCAGAGGGAATTCCTAATATTCTCTTAGAAGCCATGGCAATAGGTATTCCTTGTATTGCTACTGACACTGAGCCAGGTGGTCCACGAATGCTTTTTTTAGATAATAAAGGATTGTTAGTTCCTGTGGGTGATATTAATTCTATGGCAGAAGCAATGTGTTACTATATTGAAAATTCTGATATTGCTAATCAAATTGGAAAAAATGGCCATGCTGTTTGTAAGTTGTTTGAACCATCAATTGTTGCTAAACAGTGGTTATTAGCTATTGACAATCTTTTTTCTAGTTAGTATTCATGATAAAAAAAGCTAAAAAATGATATAATTAACTGTGATTTGATAAGGGGGAGACATTTTGAAAAAGCATGATCGCCTATTAGCTATAATAACACCTATTGCTATATTAATATTGTTTGCTGCTAATCTTATCCAAATTAAAGCCTATGAACAATCATATGAAAATCATAATAATATGATTCTTAAACAGTATGAAGAACAACTTAAAATAGCCATTAATGCATATCAATTTAGCTCTGATATATTTTATAATCAAAACATTAATATTCCAGAAGTTACTAAATACCTTTCACAGGCAAAGAAAGCCTCATTAGAAGAACAAAAGGTATTAAGGGCAGCTCTTTATGATGAAATGAAACAGCCATTTGTATTTATGGAACAAGAAGGCTATATACAATTACAATTTCATTTATCAGAGAGCACGTCATTTTTACGAATGAATTATTCAGAACACTTTGGAGAAAATGTAGCCCTTACATGTAAAATGATTAGCGATGCTAATACTCTTTTAATACCTATACAAGGATTTAAAGAGGGTAAGGTTACAAACGGTTATCGCTATTTGTATCCTCTATACTATGAAGACGATCATGTAGGGTCAGTAATATTATCTGTTTCTGTTGCAGCTATAATTAATTTAGAAAAAGAGTTCTTTAACAATCAAGCTAGTTTTATTATTAGAAAAAAAGATATTGAATTAAGTTCACAAGAGTTAGAAGAAAGTAATGTTATTGCTTCTAATATTTCTGATGACTATATGTATGATGTTGATGTATATAATACTTTAAATGATTCAATGAGCGATGAGGAAAAAATACTTATAGATAAAATCAATAATCAACTTTTTACTGAGCAAATAATTTTAAAAGAAGTAACAACTGCCTTTTACACTGAGCATATAATTAAGAATAAAACTTATATAACTTACTTTTTACCAGTTAATAAATATACTGATGAACAAGTAGGTTATATATTATTTTATGATGTAAACACATTTAATGATACAAATTTACTTAATCAAATACTTATGCTAGTAATGATTAATTTTGTATTTATTTTAGGATTTATCTTAATTGTTTATTTTCATAGAAGCCGAAAGAAGTTTTATACATTAAGTAAAAAAGACCAGTTAACTGGTTGTACTAATCGTTATGCTATTGGTGATATTTTTGATATAGAATATAAGAGGTATCTGCGATTTGGTAATGGTTTTTCATTAGTTATGTTTGATCTTGATTATTTTAAAAAGGTGAATGATAAGTATGGTCATGCAATAGGAGACATAGTATTAATTACAATTGTTAAACTAGTAAAACAAAATATTCGTGAAATTGATAGTTTAATTAGATGGGGTGGAGAAGAATTTATTATTATCTTACCAGAAACACCAAAAAACCAGGCAATTGAATGTTGTGAAAAACTACGAAAAATCATTGAAGAGTATAAATGGGAGCTTGAAGATATAAAGACCATTACAGTTAGTTTTGGTATAGCTTCAATAACAAAAAAAGACACCCTAGACACCTTGATTGTAAGAGCTGATAAAAAGATGTATATTGCTAAACAAAAAGGTCGCAACAGAGTAGAATACTAAGGAGACTAATGAATGAAAAAACAGCCTGCTATTAGCGTAATTGTTCCAGTATATAATACATCAAAATATCTAGATGCCTGTTTAGAGAGTATTTGTAATCAAACGCTAAGTAATATTGAGATTATAATTATTAATGACGGTAGTACAGATAAATCATTATTAATTATTAACAGCTTTGCTAAAAAAGATGAGAGAATCAAGATAATTAATCAAGAAAATAGTGGGCTTTCTGTGGCGCGAAATGAAGGACTTAAAATTGCTATTGGAGAATATGTTTCGTTTGTTGATAGTGATGATCGCATCTTACCACAAGGACTAGAGGCAATGGTTGAAGTCGGTAGAAAATATAAATTAGATATTGTTTTACCTGTTTGGAGAATTACTAAAAATCAAAAGTGGCTACCACCTGATAAAAACGAT
>JAUUZE010000067.1 GCA_030590175.1 Clostridia bacterium | reverse complement strand
GCATTTAGTATGTCCTTTCAACCTTTATTACAAAATATCTTTATTGGCGTTATATTAACAGCAACCAGCGTTAGTATAACAGTTGAAACATTACAAGAAATGGGAAAACTTAAAGGAAAAATAGGCACCATTATTTTGGGTGCTGCAATTCTAGATGATATTTTAGGAATTATTATTCTAACAGTTATTACAGGTTTTGCAGGTGCTGGTGATGAAGGTTCTATTGGCAATGTTATTTTGAAAATTGTTGCTTTCTTCTTTGTAGCCTTAATAGTTGGTATCCCCTTTAATAAAATGTTTAATAGCTATTCTAGAATGCATAAGAAAAAAAGACGTTTCCCATTATTTGCTTTTGGATTTTGTTTATTCTTAGCATATATTGGTGAAAAATTCTTTGGAGTAGCTGATATTGCAGGTGCATTTATTGCAGGATTAATCGTTTCTAAAACTGTTCATAGCAGTTATATACATAGACGCTTTGAAATTTTATCATATATGATGTTAAGTCCTTTATTCTTTGCAAGTATTGGATTAAGTATTGAAATTGAATCATTTACTTTACAAATGCTTTGGTTCACTTTAGCCTTAATTGGTGTGGCAATTACCACAAAAATTATTGGTGGCGGACTTGGTGCAAAACTAAGTGGACTAAACAGTAAAGAATCATTACAAATTGGTATAGGTATGATTGCCAGAAGTGAGGTAGCCTTAATTGTTACAAATAAAGGTGTATCTTCAGGTCTTCTGCCATCTTCATTTTTTGCACCAATTGCAATTATGGTTATTTTAACATCAATTTTAACACCTATCCTTTTAAAATTTTCATTTGCTGATACAATTAAGAAGATTAAACAACAGAAAGGTATTCAATCGTGAAATTAAAAAAAACTTTTTCAATGAAAAAAATCTATATAGGATTAGGCTTATTCGCTATGGTTGTTCTATTACTATATGTAGGTGCTTTATTAATTAATAATAATATTAATCAAAATTCTTTTAATAGAGAAGTTAATTCATTAATAGACTCTATTGAAAACTACCAAGGCACAGAGTCATCATTAGCATATTTTTCAATAACTGAGCAGTTAAACGAAAATTCTAAACAACTAAAAAAAGTAGAAGATGCAATTAATAATCAATTCTTAATGTTTGTCACTAAAACAGTTAAAAATGGTAACAACAATGAAGAAGAACTTATTTTATTTAGAGAATTCTATCATATGATATCAAACGATTCTTTATTAGAAGGGTTTTCAATAATAGAAGATACCTATATTAATGAAAAGTGTACTAAAGATAACGCTTTATATTCTTTGGCTGTTTTAGAAACTATTAGTCAATACAAATTAGATACAAGTAGTAAACAAGAAACTATTTATAAGTTATATGATGGTAGGCAATCATATGATAGTGCCTTAATCCATTATGAAGCTAAGGAATATCAAAAAGCTATTGACTTATTCTCCCTCGTACAACCTAATGATTTAGCTTATTATGAAAAATCGCTACAGTACATTGATGAGTGTATCATCTTGCTAAAAGAGATGATTATCAATGAATCAGACACCCTGGCTAATCAGGGTTTTTATTTGAAAGCTTCTAAATACTTATCAAATTATTTATTATACTTTTCAAATGATCAAGATATTAAATCATTAATTTCATATTATAATATATTAGAACCAGAGTTGGTCTCTTATGATGGTCCTGTTTATCATGTTTTTTTTCACAGTCTAATTGTATATCCTGAACTTGCTTTTGATGGTGATTATGAAGATAAAGGGTATTATCAATATATGACAACTGTTCTCGAATTCAAGCGAATGCTTGAAGCTTTTTATGATAATAATTTTATTCTAATTGATATAAATTTATTAGTAAATGTTTCAAAGGTTGGCCAAACTTACGAAATTAATCAAAGTCAATTAATTTTACCTAAAGGTAAAAAACCGTTAATAATTTCAATTGATGATGTATCTTATTACAATTACATGATTGGAGATGGTTATGCAGAAAAACTGGTATTTGATGAGTTTAATGAAATTGCCAATCTTGTGCAAACTCCTGATAAAGATATGATTGTAAGTAGAACAAGTGATATTATTCCCATACTTGATGATTTTGTAAAATTACACCCTGATTTCTCATTTAATGGAGCAAAAGGTATTATAGCGTTAACAGGTTATGAAGGTGTCTTTGGTTATGAAACTCACCTAACAGAATCATCTAATTATGAACAAGAATATGAAACTGCTAAAGCCATTGCTGATAAGTTACTAGAAACTGGTTGGCAATTTGCTAATCATAGTTATACTCATAACGATTATTTCAGAGACATGACTGTTACAATGGAAGATTTAGAATATGATACAACTAAGTGGGAATTACAAGTAGAGCCAATTATTGGTGAAACTCATATATATGTAGCTCCTTTTGGATATATTTTTCCTAACGATGATGAACGATATAAATATATCACTGAAGAAAAAGAATACTATATTTACTGTTCTGTAGGTGGAAATGGAACAACCTATTATAATCATCATTCATTTGTAATGTATCGTATTAATTTAGACGGAAAAACTTTAAAAATAAACAGCCACCTAACAACTCCATTCTTTAATGCTGAAGATATCATTGATAGTAGACGTCCTATATATACCTGGTAATATTATATATTGGTTTTCTTTTTAAACAGTGAAATAATATTATTTTTTTCGCTTAACATCGTTCCACTTAAAATTAATATAACCCCTATAAACTTTATAACTGTCATTAATTCAAAGTTTCCTTGATTATCTGGAATTATCAATGCAAATAATAACCCGAATACAGGTTCTACTGAGAAAATTAGTGCAGTGTGTGATGGCGTTGTATTCTTTTGAACAATAGTTTGAACCATAAAAGCAAAAGCAGTACCTAAAACACCTGTAATCACAAGTATAATTATGGTTTCTAAATTCAATGTAATTTTTGATTTGTCAAAAAATAACCATATTGCATTAAATAGAATTGCAGCTAACCAAATTTGAATAACCCCAAGTTTAATAGCATCTAATCTCTTTGTAAATTTATCTATAAAAATAATTTGAAATGCAAAGGATACGGCACACAACAAGGTTAAAAGATCTCCAAAATTTAATGATAAATTAATGGCTCCTGTTATTAAGAATAATCCAATAAATGCAATTGAAATACCAATTAAAGTATACTTTTCTGTTTTCCGTTTAAAAAATAATGATAAAAATATTGGAACTAGTACAACATTGAGCCCTGTTATTAAGGCTGAATTTGAAGCTGTTGTATGGTATAGCCCATAAACCTGTAATAACATACCTATGGAAAGAAACAAACCAATTGTAGATCCTTTAAGAATATATTCTTTAGAAACAGTATGTTTTTTAAAAAAGAAAATTGATAAAATAATAGCTGCAATTGTAAATCTAAGTGCTAAATATGGAATTGCAGGAATACTTCCTAATACATTTCTCATTAAAGGAAATGATATTCCCCAAATAGCGGTTACTAATAATAATGTTAAATCTGCTTTAAGTTGCTTTTTCATGAGTTATCCTTTATTTTGCTTGTCTCATAATATGAAATGAACAAAACAAAGTCAACATTTTTTCACTAACGTTTCAAAGAATCTCACACAATTTGTTATATTTTTTATACTTATTCTCTCATTTGTTCCATGAATTCTTTTCATATCTTCTAATGGAATGTAATAAGGTGTAAAACGATATACATTTTTTGAAATATTTTCAAACTTACGGCAGTCTGTTCCTGCAACCATTAGATATGGAATAACAGCTGTATTATCATAAATCCCCTTTATAACCCCAGATAACATTTTATAAAAATCACTATTTTCATCACTTACTTTTGATGGTTCTTCCATTCTTAATATATTAATTTTGTAGTCCATTCCCTTACAAATTTTGCTTATGTGTTCTATTAGTTTGCTTCCACTATCTCCATGTAAAATTCTACAATTTACAGTAAAAGAGGCACATTGAGGTAAAACATTTGGTTCCATAGATGCTTTTGCCATGGTAGGAGCTATTGTAGTTCGCAATAAAGCTTCCCCATTTGTTCCAGGTTTTGAAAAAACTTTCATAAATAGTGGTTTTGTAATCCATAGATTAGCTATAATGTATTGATTCATAAAGTTCATTTCTTTACCTAATATTGAAATCATATTTCTTGTTACCAATGGGAATTTCTTTTTCATTTTTCTTTTTTCTAATTTACATATAGCTTTAGATACAAATCCAAGAGATGTATTCGCAGGTGGAGTAGAAGCATGTCCCCCTTCTGCTGTAATTTTAATTTCTAAGTTACTATATCCTTTTTCCGCAACACCAACAAATGCAACTGTTTTTTTCACTGATGGAATTGCTCCAGAATTAATGGCTCCTCCTTCGTCAAGTACAAATTCAAATGTTATTTTTTCTTTTTTTAAGTGTTTTACAATTTTTAAAGCGCCTTCTCTTCCACCTATTTCTTCATCATGTCCAAAAGATAAATAAATATCTCTTTCTGGTACTACACCTTGTTTTATAAGATTTTCACATGCCTGCATAGCTGTAATTATTTGTATTTTAATGTCCATTGTTCCTCGTCCATAGACATATCCATCTTTTAATTGCCCTGAGAAAGGAGGAACATCCCAATCGCTTTCTGTACCTTGTTCAATTGGAACCACATCAATATGGGCCATAATCATTCCAGGTTTTTTAGACTGATCTTTTCCCTTCCAATGGTACAATAAGCTATATTTATTAATGATAGTTAAATCCATATGTTTATGGATTAATGGAAATGCATTTTTAAGATATATAATAAATTTTTCGAATTCTTGATAATTTGTTTTTGATGTATCACTATTAGATATTGTCTTTATTTTAATAGCATCTTGTAGTTTTTTAACTACTTCATCCTTATTAACCTTACTATTACTCAAAATAATTTCACTATACTGCTCTTTTTGCCTAAAAAGAATAGTCCTAATTACCATGATTACTATAAGTACTATTAATAAACCAATCCCAATCAATAAGTAAATCATATATATATCCCCCTCTAACTAGCCTATATTATTTTAACAAATTTTTAGTAAAATATCTATATAATTGATAATCTATGATATAATGCAAAAAAAACTGGAGAGAACAAATGAAATTGTTATTCAGTGGAGTAACCACTCCTAAAGGATTTAAAGCCTCAGGTATTAGCTGTGGTATTAAAAAAGATAATAAGTTAGATTTAGCTTTACTATACTCTACAAATATTTGTCAGTGTGCTGGTGTATATACAAAAAATATAGTAAAAGGTCATTCTTTAGTTTTAGCGAGTGAATATGCTAAAAAAGGACAAGCTCAAGCTGTTTTTATTAATAGTGGTAATGCTAATGCATGTGTAGGTCCTAAGGGAATCGATGATGCTAAAATTATTACTGAAGTAGTTGCTAATAAATTAAAAATTATTCCAAAACACGTTTTAACTGGATCAACCGGTGTAATTGGCTATAAACTTCCAATGGATAAAATTAAAAAAGGTATTATTAAAGCTGCAAATAGCTTATCTGAAACAGGTGGTGCTAGTGCTTCTAAAGCAATTATGACAACAGATACTTATACTAAAGAATTTGCTGTTAAATTAATGATTAATGATATGGAAGTTTTCATAGGTGGAATGGCAAAAGGTTCTGGAATGATTATGCCTAATATGGCTACCATGATTTCAATTTTGACAACAGATGCTAATATTTCCCATAGCTTATTACAAAAAGCATTAGTATCTGCAATAAACCAATCATTTAATAAAATCTCTGTTGATGGAGATACTTCAGTTTGTGATATGACTGTTATATTGGCAAATGGACAATCAAAATGCCAACCTATTAAAGAAAAAACAAAAGAATATAATGAGTTTTTTAATGGTTTATTAGAAGTGTGCCAACAATTATCCAAAATGATAGCTAGAGATGGAGAAGGTGCAACAAAACTTATTGAAATAAATATAAAAAATGCTTTTACTTTAAATGATGCTGAATTGGCTGCTAAAGCCATTGCAAACTCACCACTGGTCAAAACAGCATTCTTTGGTGAAGATGCAAACTGGGGTCGTTTATTAACAGCAGCAGGTTATTCAGGTGCTAAGTTCAACCCTGATAAAACCACAATAAAAATAGGTCATCTAGTTCTCTTTGATAAAGGAGTCGCAATTCCTTTTAATGAAATAGAAGCTAGTGAAATATTACAAAGAAAAGACATTTTTGTTACTGTTGACTTTGGAGAAGGTAATTACGAAGATACTGTATGGACATGTGATTTTTCATATGACTATATAAAAATTAACGCTCACTACAGAACGTAAGAAGTATTATAAAATATATTGTTAATAATAATTAGAGAAAGGACCACTTTTTAAATAAGTGGTCCCTTTTATATCTTATTTTTCATCATTTTCTATCTTATATGTAAACTTATCATCTACATAATCGACAGTTACTTTATTGAAATCAAGTAATTCACGTTTAATATACATTTCAGATAATACATCTTCAATAGTTTTTTGAACGCCTCTTCTTAGAGGTCTTGCACCATATTTTTCATCGAAGTTCTGCTTTAATAATGCTGCAACTGCATCTTCTGTAACTTCTAAATCAATATTTTTTTCAGTTAATTCGCTTTTAAATTGTGAAATCATAAGATTAATGATTTTTATTAATTCTTCATCATTTAATCGCGTAAATACAACTACCTCATCTACTCTGTTTAAAAACTCAGGTCGGAAAGTTTCTTTTAGAGAATCTCTAATAGAATCTTCTATCCTATTGTAATCATCTTCACCAAATCCAAATGAGTAACTTTTGAAAGAATTACCTACATTTGATGTCATAACAATAATAGCATTTTCAAACCCTACTACTCTACCATGAGAATCTGTCAAACGACCATCTTCTAATATTTGAAGTAACATATTAAATACATCTGGATGAGCTTTTTCAATTTCATCAAAAAGAATAATACTATATGGCTGACGACGAATTTTTTCAGTTAATTGTCCCCCTTCATCATAGCCAACATAACCAGGAGGTGATCCAATTAATTTAGAAACTGTGTGTTTTTCCATATATTCACTCATATCTAAGCGAATAATTGCTTCTACTGATTCAAATAACTCTAAAGCTAGCGATTTAACAAGTTCTGTTTTTCCTACCCCTGTTGGTCCAACAAAGATAAATGAAGCAGGACGTTTTCTTGGTCTGATACCTGATCTATTTCTTCTAATTGCCTTAGATACAGATGAAATAGCATTTTTCTGACCAATTAGTCGTTTTGATAAACGATTTTCTAAGTCTAATAGTTTTTTAGCTTCTACTTCAGTTATTCTCTGTATAGGTATTTTCGTCCATGCTTCAATAACTGAGGCAATATCTTCAAATGTAACTGCTATATTTACATTCTTTACTTCATATTGCTGAATATCATCTAATAATTTACATTCTCGTTGCTTTAATTCAGCAGCTTTTTGATAATCTTGCATAGAATCAGCAGATACTGCACTATCTTTATCATTTTGTACAGTGAATAATTCATTTCTTAAGATTTGTAATTTTACTAATGCTTTGTTATTTAAATTAACTCTAGATGCTGCTTCATCAATAACATCAATAGCTTTATCTGGTAAAAAACGATCATTAATATATCTTTCAGATAATATAGCAGCTGTTTCTAAAATATAATCACTAAAAGTAACATTATGATATTCTTCATAATAATCTTTTATTCCTTTTAAAATTTCCACTGTTTCTTCAACAGACGGTTCATCAACAATTATAGGTTGGAATCGTCTTTCTAATGCAGAATCTTTTTCAATGAAACGACGATATTCTTTAATAGTTGTTGCCCCAATAATTTGTACATCACCTTTTGCTAAAGCTGGTTTTAAAATATTAGCAGCGTTCATTGCACCTTCAGCTTCTCCTGCTCCCACAATATTGTGTACTTCATCAATAACTAAAATAATGTTACCAAGTGTAGTAGCTTCTTTAATGATTCCTTTCATTCGGCTTTCAAATTGACCTCTAAACTGAGTACCCGCAACAATACCTGTCATATCTAATTGATAAATTTCTGAATTTAGTAATTTAACTGGCACTTGCTTATTTGCGATTCTAACTGCTAATCCTTCTGCAATTGCTGTTTTACCAACACCTGGTTCACCAATTAAACATGGATTATTCTTAGTACGTCTATTTAATATTTGAATAACTCGTGAAATTTCTTGATTTCTTCCAATAACTCTATCAATTTCATTATTTTTGGCTTTACTAGTCAAGTTTGTTCCAAAAGTATCTAAAAACTTACGTTTTTTTTCTTTTTTATCACGTATACGAATATTTTTTTTAGGATCGTCACCCTTATCTTTATTAGTATTAAACATTTTATATAAAGGATTAGAATCTTTATCAATGTCTTCACCTTCACTATTTGGTAATGCTAAATCATCAATATTCATATTCCCTAACATTTCAGACATTTGTTTATTAAGATTTTCCATATCATCATCAGACATTCCAGACTGTTTCATCATATGTGAAAGTGGCTCAATCCCATGTTTTTGCGCACACTCAATACAAAGGCCTTGATTAATCCTTTTGCCATCTTCCATTTTTGAAACAAAGATAACAGCTACATTTTTTTTGCATATATCACATAATGCCATAAAACTCATCTCCTATAGTTTTCTATAATAATTATACCCTCAGTATAACATTTTAAAATAATTTTTGTAAAAATTGACCTGTATATGATAAATCAAATTTAGCTACTTCTTCGGGTGTTCCTGCAATTAGTAATTGTCCCCCATCATCTCCACCTTCAGGTCCTAAATCAATTATATAATCAGCACACTTTATCACATCAATATTATGCTCAATTATTATGACAGTATTTCCACCTTCTACTAATTTTTGTAGAATTTTCATAAGTTTATGAACATCTGCCATATGAAGCCCAGTAGTAGGTTCATCTAAAATATATAAAGTTCGTCCAGTACTTCGTTTAGATAATTCAGTTGCAAGTTTAATACGTTGTGCTTCTCCTCCTGAAAGAGTCGTAGAAGGCTGTCCCACTTTAATATAACCTAGTCCTACATCATATAATAATTGCATTTTTCTCTTAATTTTCGGAATGTTTTTGAAAAATTCCAAAGCATCTTCTACTGTCATATTAAGTACGTCTGAAATATTCTTCCCTTTATACTTAACTTCTAATGTTTCTCTTGAATAACGTTTACTTTTACACACTTCACAAGGAACATAGACATCAGGTAAAAAATGCATTGCAATTTTTATAATTCCATCACCTTTACACGCTTCACATCGTCCTCCAGGTACATTAAAACTAAAACGACCTTTTTTATAGCCTCTTGCTCTAGCTTCTTGTGTCATCGCGAACATATCTCTTATGGCATCAAACACTCCTGTATAAGTAGCAGGGTTTGATCTAGGTGTACGACCTATTGGTGATTGGTCTATATCAATTACCTTATCTAAATGTTCAATACCTTCAATATGTTTATGTTTTCCACTTTTTACATGGGCCCTGTTTAGTGTAGAAGCTAGTTCCTTATATAGAATTTCATTAATCAATGAGCTTTTACCTGAACCTGAAACTCCAGTAACGCATGTCATTAACCCCAATGGAATAGCAACATCAATTTCTTTTAAATTATTCTGTTGTGCCCCGACAATTGTAAGGTACTTGCCATTTGGCTTTCTTCTATTGTCTGGTATTGGAATTTGTTTTTTCCCAGTTAAATATTGACCAGTAATGGATTTTTTTGTTTCTAGTACTTTTTTTAAATTACCTTGAACAACTACTTCACCACCATGAATCCCAGCTCCTGGTCCCATATCAATGATATGATCTGCTCGCTCAATTGTTTCAACATCATGTTCAACAACTAATAAAGTATTTCCTAAGTTCTTCATTTTAATTAATGTATCTAATAATTTTGCATTATCTCGTTGATGAAGACCGATGCTTGGTTCATC
>JAUUZE010000051.1 GCA_030590175.1 Clostridia bacterium | reverse complement strand
TTGGAAAAAAAACAGCTTTACGAATTGTTGAAAAATTTGGGAATCAGACTTCATATATCATTGAAAATGATCCAATTCAATTAGCGACTATAAAAGGAATATCTACAGAAAAAGCTATACAAGTTGGTGAAAGTATTGCTAGTCAAAAAAATCTAGCTGCTGTTGTTCTTCTTTTTTCAAAACATGGAATAAATGCTAATTATGCTGTTAAAGCTTACCAATTCTTAGGGGATGAAACGATAGATATCGTTAATAGAAATCCATATTCATTATGTAATGAAGATATAGGGTTGACTTTCAAACAAGCTGATCGTATTGCTTCTGTTTTAGGAATGCTTGTTGATGCACCTGAGCGGATTGTTGCAGGGATTGAATATGTACTACTAAAAGCTGCACAATCAGGAAGTACTTATTTACCTCTACAAGAATTGATTATGCATACATCAAGTAAGTTAAGAGTAGATGAAATAGCCGTTCGAACTGAAGTAACAATGTGTTTTAATAGTGGATTATTAATAAATAACTTTGAAAAAATATATTTACCAAAATATTTTCAAGCAGAAGAATACGTGGCTTATAGAATAAAAAGCTTGTTAAAACTTGATTATTCACACAATAGTAAAATTATTGAAGAACGGTTAGCAACTGTATTAGAAAAAATGCATTTAACATTAGATAAAGATCAAATTTTAGCTATTAAAAAATCACTGTATAGTGGTATTAGTATTATTTCGGGAGGACCTGGAACTGGTAAAACGACAATTATTAAAGTATTAATAGATACACTGTTTATGATGGGATTAAAATTTTCTTTAACTGCACCTACTGGCCGTGCATCTAAAAAAATGGAACAATACAGTGTTTTTAAAGCAAAAACCATTCATCGCTTACTAGAAGTAGATATGGTAGCTAGTCACGGTGAAACTGTATTCATAAAAAATGAACATGATCCACTAGATTGTGATGTTGTAATTGTTGATGAGGTATCAATGGTAGATATTTTACTATTTCAATCGTTGCTTCAAGCAATTCCACCTGGTGGACGATTAGTATTGGTAGGTGATTGTGATCAGTTACCAGCAATTGGACCTGGACTAGTTTTAAGCGATTTATTAAATTCTGAAAAGGTACCATATTCTTTATTAACAAAAATTTACAGACAAGAAGAATTTAGCTTGATTCCTCAATTTTCACAAGATATTATTAGAGGAAAATTCCTAGAGCAGTTTTATGACAATAAAGAAATCATTAACATTCCTTGTCAACGAAATGATGAAACCTTGCAACAAGTATTAAATGTGTATCAGCAACTAACAAATTCAAACAGCGATGTTCAATTAATCACTCCTAGTAAAAAAGGAATATTAGGTACAATTAATTTAAATAAAGTGATGCAAGAGAATTGTAATAAAAAAAGTAATAAAAAAATTGAAAAAGTTTTTCCAACTAAAATTTTTAGAGAGAATGACAAAGTTATGCAAATAAGAAATAATTATAATCTATATTATAGAAATCAGTTAGAAGAAGGATTTGGTATTTATAATGGAGATATTGGAATGATTTCACAAATTGACTTACATGAAAAAACAGTTAATGTATTATTTGAAGAAGAAAAAATGGTTACATATGAATTTTCAGAGTTAGATCAACTTGAACTAGCGTATAGTATTACTGTTCATAAAAGTCAGGGAAGCGAGTATGACTGTATTATAATTCCACTATATAATGCATATGAAGCATTACTAAATAGAAATCTATTTTACACAGCGGTAACAAGAGCAAAAAAACAAGTATATTTGATTGGGGATAATAATATTATTAGAAGGATGATTAATAACTTGGAAGTCAGCAAACGATATTCAGGGCTGTTAGAAATGTTACTAATCTAAGATGAGGCGTTTATCAATGAACCTTACAAAGTATTTATTTTCTAATCAATGCTTTCTTTGTCATCAAGAAAGTAATAAATTATCAGGGGGCTTATGTTATAAATGTAGTGATTTACTACCAATTATGATAAAAAAATATCATAATTTATATTATTTTCTTGATTATCAATTAGAAAAGGACTATTTTATATTACAGGCTAAACAATATAATAAACCAGTTTATATAAAAAGATTTGCATCTTTTTGTGGAGAATTACTACAAAAACAAAACCTGAAGAAAGGTGTAATAACTTATGTACCTATTCATAACACAATAGCTAGTAAAAGAGGATTTAACCAGAGTGAAGTTATTGCTAGAGTATTGGCGAGAAAAATAGATATGCCTTGCATAAAATTACTTAAAAAAACAAAACAAACAGCTTTTCAAAAAGAACTACATGTAAAAGAAAGAGAAAAAAATTTAATTGGTGTATTTTCAAGAATCAATAAGTTTATTTCAAGTGAAATTATTTATTTAGTTGATGATATTACAACCACTGGCAGCACACTTAGAGAATGCGAGGAAGTATTACTGTCGACAGGTATTGAAAAAGTCATTTATATTACACTAGCTAGAGTGCAAAAATAGTTATTAACATATCCACATTAGTTAACAGAGATATCCACAATTGTGGATATCTTTGCTTTGACTATTACAAACTTCTCTTTCACATGGATAATTTAAAAGGAAATTTAGTGTAATTTTAAATAGTAGTTACCTAATTAATCTAATAAATATAACAAAATATGTAAATAACGCTTGATAAATATGACAATAAATGTTAATATTGCTTTGTGAGGTGATACCATAAAAATTATTAATGAACGTTATAAAATTATCAGCATTCTAAAAGCAACTACTAATTGTAAAGTTTTTCTATGTCACGACCAAGTTATTGGTAATCATAAAGTTTTAAAGGAAATTAAGAAGAATAAAGGTAAAGAATTAGGAGACTTTTCAGTACTTAAGAATTTACATCATCCAGGTTTGCCCCATGTATATGATGTTTTTGAAGATATGGTTAGTCAATATATTGTTCTAGAATTAATAGAAGGAAAAACTATTAAAGATTTTATTGAAGAGCAGAATATTTTCACAATGGAAGAAGCAACAAAATTACTGAAAAAAATTCTATATATTTTGCAATATCTTCATACATTACAACCTAGAGCAGTTATACATGGAGATATAAAACCTGAGAATGTTATTATTAATGATCAAGGGGTCTATTTAATAGACTTTGCCTCTGTAACAAATCAAAAAGGAACAAGTAGTTTTATTGCACCTGAAAGATTGTTAGGAAATAAAAAGAATATTCAATCAGATATTTATTCTTTTGGATTAGTAGCGTATTACATGTTGACTGGTAAAATCAAAAAAGTATTTGAAAAAATGCAATTTTCACAGGAGCAACATGAACTTTTCTCTATTATCGAAAAATGTAGTAAAAAGAATGTGCTAGAGCGATATTCTACAACTAGCCAAATTATTAGTGATTTGGATAAAATAACTTCACGGAATCAAGGAAATATTTCAAGACATTCAAATAAAATTATTTCCATACAAGGAAATGCAATGTTAGCAAGTGAACTAGCTTATGTTTTAGCAAAGAATTTCAAAAAGAAAACTTTGCTTATTGATACTAATATATTTTCAGGTGAATTAGACAATCTAGTTAATCATAAAAAATGCAAACTATACTTACAAGATTATTTGTTTGATTATAATGAACAACTGTATAAACCGTATCCAAATGGAAACTTAAGTATATTACCTTGTCGTGTAGACATTGATGGTTATGAAAATTTTAATCAGTCATTCCTTGATATGTTGATGACAAAGCATTTAGGTGATTATGAAGTGATTATTATTAGTTGTACAGATTATATATATGACAGCATGAATATCAAATCTATATATCTAGCTGATTATGTTATTTTTTCAATACAATATGGAATAAATGATATTAGGAAAAATAACGCCATTATTGATTTTTTATGTAGAAGGCAACAATTATCAAGGAGTCGTTTTTTTGTAGTGCAATTAAATAGTTATCATTCACATATAAGAAGATCACTTGCTAGCAAGGCGGTAGAAGCTACTTGGTTAGGTGTTATTCCTTTTAGTAAGAAAAGAAGTATGTTAGCTGCAACTGCTAATAACTATGCCATGAAAATCGAAAAAAATATAAGGAGGAAATATGTCAAGCTGATCAAACAATTGGCAATATAAAAATATGTCTGTAGTTTCAACACTTAAAAATCCATTATCATTTTATGATCGAGTCAGTGAATATCAATCTGGCACAGCAAATATAAATCAAATGATTGTAGCTATTACTGATGAAATTCTATCTGAAAAGCCAGATATTGTTATTAATGCTAATCATGATGATGAAAAAAGTAGCATCCTTAGAAATGAGATTATTAGACTAATTGATAGAGATATGATTTTTGCATCTATTGGTCGAGAAAAGCTAGTTAGGCAAATTTTTGATGCTATGTTTGGCTATGGAATATTGCAGCCATATATTGAGGATGAAGACATCTCAGATATTGATGGAACTGCTTTTAATGAATTTTCAATAAAGAAAAAAGGAATTAGGACACCAATAAATATTAATTTTCATCACAAAGAAGCACTGTTAACATATTGCAAGTTAATTGCTATTCGAAATGGAGGAATTCTAAATGAAAATGATTCCCATTGTAGGGTAGCTGATTTGAAAAAGAGGTTACGTATAAATGTATCAATTCCTCCAAGAAATATTAATGGTCCAGCTATTAGTATTAGAAAGCACCGAAAAATAAGCTATACATTGGAGCAACTAATAAAAGAAAATATGATAACCAAAGAAGCTTCTACAATTTTAACTCATAATATTAAAACAAATCAATCAATGATGTTTTGTGGTAAAGGAGCATCAGGTAAAACTACTTTATTACGAGCATTGATAAATCAAATTGAGGATATGGAACGTGTACTTATTGTAGAGTCAGATGCAGAAATATATCCTGATAAAAAGTTTTGTATTGAGCAACGAGTAAAAAGAGATTCAGAAGGAGGAAATAGTATCACATTGGAAATGTTGATTAAAGATGGATTAACCATGTCTTTAGATACTTATTGTATTGGAGAAATAACTGGAGCAGAGGCATATGATTTTATTAAAGCTTCTTGTACTGGTCATAGAGTGCTGGCTACAATTCACAGTGACAATGCTGATGACTGTCTTTTACGGTTAGTTTCTCTTGCAGCTTCACATTATACTATTGAGAGTGAGCAAACTCTTTATAAGATGGTAACACAAGGAATTGATATTATTGTATTTTTAAAAGATTTTCAAGTGAAGCAAATTTGTCAAGTTACAAAAACTTATAATCAACCATTAGAGGTGCTATATGCAAAAGATTAGTATAGTTACACTTCTAATTAATGCTACAATATTTTGTTTTTTTTATGTGCTAAGTGTCAGAAAAGAATTAGCAAAATTTTGGACAACATATATGAGTCAGAAGAGAAAAACACCATCAATAAAACAACTAATGATTATATGTGTAACAATTTACGGAATTAGTGTAGTATCTATTACTTTGTCACTACAAAATTTGTTAGCTTCATTAATGATAAGCGTATTGCCTTCGCTTTTTCCTTTTATTATTTTTGATATCTATAAAAAATATCAAACAAACAAAGAACAACAACAAGTAACTTCGTTGGTTATGGTGTTATCAAAATGGAGTTTGTTAAAAAATGACTTAATATATTGCTTGAAAAAGGCAAGTTACAGCGATTTGAAAAATCCAGTAAAAGCAAAAATCCAGACAGCTTATCTTAGAATCAATACAGGAATGGCAATTGACCAAGCATTAAATCTTTTAGAAGAGGAAGCATTTGGAGAAAATTTAAAATATTTAGTAAAAAATATCCGATTTTCAGCAAAAAAGGGAGGCGATTTATCAGCGCTATTCAAGAGTACAGAAGAACAATACTTCGCTATTGATGAGGAGTTGTTTAAAAGAAAAATTTCTTCATTCAGAGATCAAATAACGATTTACTGTTTAATGTTATTTGTTATCGTAATGGCAGTTTGGTTTATTAGTAATGATTCACGAGTAATGGCATTTTATTTTGGAACAGGTATGGGACAAAATTTCATTGGACTTTTTTGTTTAATGTACGCTTTAGCAACACTACTTGTGGTAAAAAAGTAGGAAAATATATGATTCGATTTTTATTTAATGTTTACATTGCAATGTGGTTAATAGATTATATCATTATTAAACGTTTTTCTTGCTTTAAATACCAGATAACACAGCAACAATCATTTGGACAGCTACTTCGCTTTGATCGCTTACTAAGTAAACTTGGATGTGTAACAAAAGAGGATGTTTTCACCTACTCGGTGATGATTACATTAATTCCAATAGGTTGTTTGTATGTTGTGTTTTCTCAAGGAGTTCTAAAAGGTCTATTACTATTAAGTATATTATACGTTTTACTAATTGTAATAATTTTATCCAAGAAAAAGGCTTTAGAAAAACAATTTAGCAAGAATTCGTATAAATTATATAAATACATGGTAAACCAGACAGATGCAGGTGTACTACCAAGAGATGCACTAATAAACTTATATGATGTGGTTTCTGACAAAGAATTAAAAAAAGTATTAATAACAGCATGTGGAGCGTACCAATTATCGTTAAATCCAACTATGGCAGCTTCTATAATAAAAAAATATATCCATAGTCAAGAAGCAAGTAACTTTGCCATGTTCATTGAAACTATTTTATTTGAAAGTCGTGATAAATCAATGACTAAGCGACTGGAAAAAATGATGTTTAATCGATTCTTTTCATACTTACAACGTGAAACAGATAGTGTAAAAACAAAAAGTATGATTATAACCATGATTCTATGTGCCATTATTGTAATTATGATATTAGTCCCCATGTACATGGATGTGCAAGATGCACTTCAAAGTATTTTTTCATAAAGGAGGTAAAAAATGAAGAAAATGATTAAAAAGGTAAAAGGTTACCTAGGAAACAACCATGGCTTCGGGTTATATGAAGTTATTGGTATTGTTGCAGTATTATTGGTAGCAGCTTTTGTTGTTATTCCAGGATTCAGAAGTTTTTCTGAAGGGATTTTAGCTGATCTACAAACCTGGTTTGATACAACTATTTCTGCCAGTATTTTCCCAATAGCATAAAATGGGAGAACGTGTTGTAGTTACAGCTATTATTTTAGTAATAACTCTTTTTTTGGTAGTATTCATGGTTGAGATGTTTGTTCCAATATCCGCAAATATGGAGTTTAAAGATGTTTGTAGAAATTTTCTTGTGAAAATGGAGATACAGTCAGGACTTGATAGTAGTGATTATGCTTTACTAACAGAAAGATTGACAGCTATAGGATTTCATGATATTTCGATTAGCGCACCATTATCTGCAAAATTTGGTAGTGAGATGGAATTACATATAACTGCAATATTTTCCTTTAGTTCAATTCACAGATTATTCTCTCGTGAAGAAAAAGGGTTTGAAATGGAATATATTAAAATTGCTGTGGCAAGAAAGGTGATTCACTAGTGAAGAAATTAGTAAATAGGGGAACAGGAGTTAATCAAGTAATTTTAATTACAGCAGTGTTGTTATTTGTCTTGATACCAATCTTTACTGTGATGATTGAAAAAGTTCATGTAAAAATGATTATACATGACTTTGAAGAAGTTGGGGATATGGCTGTACTATCAGCTGTATCCCAATTAGATACTCTAAGGTTGGCTGAGGGAAGTCTTAGTATTGAAGATATAAATCAGGTTAACAATTTTGTGTACAATAGGTTGAATGAAAATTGTGATAGTTCATATTCACTAGATAATTTTTCTTTTGGATTTTATGAAAGTGGTGAGATTTGCCCTTATCAATTTTCTTCATCTTATAAATACTTTCACCTGTATTTTACTATTAGATACAAGCGTATTGCTAACAGTCAAAAAGAAAGTACTGTCCATATCCATTTGGATGTGGAAGTACCAATAGATAGGTAACTATATGAATAAAAAATTTTATTTAATACTGGCAATAATTATATCTTTAGCTCTTACGGTTTTTCAAAGCTTATTAATAAATAGTAGGAGCAAAGAGGAAATACAAATCATTTATGTGGCAGTACAAAACATTGCAAAACAATCGGTTATTACAAATAGTAGTTTTGTTAAAAAAACAATCTATTCTAAAGAACCAGTAACGTTGTTAACTGAGGATGAACTTATGGGCTCAATAACTGTTGCAGAAATAAAAAAAGGTGAAATATTTACAAGAAATGATGTAACATCAGATTTTTCTAGCAAGGACTTTACATTCTTATCCTTGAAAATAACAGGTGAAAACTTTAATGCAAATGATTTTTCTGTAAATGATTATGCAAACTTGTATTTTATTCTCGATTTAGGTAAATTTGAAAAATATCAATTAGACTGGTTACAAAACTTATTAAATGAAGAGCAAATTCCTTTTCAGTTAGAAAAGGATGTGGGAATTTTAATTGAAAATATACAATTAGCATACATTGATAAAGTTAATCAGTCAGCACAGTTTGTTAGTATAAAAACAACAGAGCCTCTTGATAGAATTATTAGTTTTCTTCAGCATGTGGCTACATATGAGTTTATAAAAATTAACAAGTAAATACTTTCTGTGATATAATTCTGACATGGTACATGAGCATGAAAGAATTGATGATTTACAACTAAATGGATTACAGTTAATACAAGATCCTTCATTATTTTGCTTCGGTATGGATGCTGTATTATTGGCTTCATATGCAAAAATAAAGAAGGGTACAAAGGTTATTGATTTAGGTACAGGTAATGGAATAATACCTGTACTTTTATGTGGCAAATATCATCCATCACAAGTTATTGGAATTGAATTGCAAAAACAAAACGCTTCATTAGCAAAACGTAATGTAATCTTGAACAACCTAGAAGAACAGATTAATATTATACAAGGTGATATTAGAGATATAGAAGGTTTACTACAGCCTCAAATTGCACAGGTAGTGATTTGTAATCCTCCATATAAAAAAGCTAAATCTGGAATTATTAATGAACAAGTTGAAAAGGCAATTGCAAAACATGAATTAAATGGAACCTTAGAAGATTTTATAAAAGCAGCTGCCTATACTCTTCAAGATAAAGGACAATTACATATGATTAATCGTCCTGAGAGATTAATCGACACAGTTATGCTTATGAGACAACATCAAATTGAACCAAAAAGAATTATATTTGTACTTCCATATCATGACCAAAAACCTAATCTTTTTTTAATAACTGGAAGTAAATTTGGTAATCCTTTTCTATCAGTTGAAAAAAATCTGGTTATAAGAGAGAAAAATGGTGAATATACAAAAGAAGTATTGGAGATGTATCGATGCAAGAAAAAATAATGTTATATTTAGTAGCTACCCCCATTGGGAATTTAGGTGATATTTCAAGTAGAGCCTTAGAAATACTAGAAAATTGTGATGTTGTTGCCTGCGAAGATACAAGACAGACAGGAAAATTATTACACCATTTTGAAATTAAGAAGAAAATGATAAGTTATCATGAGCATAATAAAGTGAGTCGTGGTACTGAGTTAATTGCTCTAGCAAAAGAAGGTAAGGTTATAGCTCTTGTATCTGATGCAGGATGTCCAGGTATTTCAGATCCAGGAGAAGAACTAGTGAAAGAATTCTATGAGCAAGGATTGACAGTGAGTGTTATTCCTGGACCATCTGCAGTAATTTCTGCATTAATGATATCAGGATTACCAACAGATCAATTTGCTTTTTATGGATTCTTACCTACAGATAATAAGAATCGAAAAAATGAATTAAAAAAATTAGCAATTGAAGAAAAAACAATTGTTTTATATGAAGCTCCCCATAGATTACTAAAAACCTTAAATTACTTAGCAAAATACATTGAAGAAGATCGTGAAATATCAATTGTTAGAGAAATAACAAAAATATATGAAGAGGTTATTAGGGGAACACTAAAAAATATGATTGATAATTATGAGAGCAAAACACCTAAAGGAGAATTTGTTATAATTATAAAAGGTGGAATTTCTACTGTATCGGATATAAACAATGATATACCTGTTGATATAAGGTACCAACAATTATTGGACCAAAATTATTCAAGAAAAGATGCGATGAGAATAATTGCAAAAGAAAAAAGCATGTCAAGACGTGATGTTTACTCAATTATTAATAAATAATAATTATTACTCTTCTCCAATTTCAATAACACAATTTTTACAGATTAATTGATTTTTGTAAGAAATGATATTTTCTTCACTTTGACAAAATGCACACATTGGTTGATGTTTACGTAAGATGATTCGTTCATTATCATCATCAAGATAGATTTCTACTTCAGCTCTGTCACCAATACCCAATGATCTTCGTAGCTCAATTGGAACAACAATTCTGCCAAGTTCGTCAACCTTTCTTACGATTCCAACATTTTTCAAAATATTACCTCCAGATTTTACACCTTTTACCTATTTTTATCATAGCACTAATTTTCTGGTAAAACAAGTACACCAGTTAGGGGTTTTTTGGTAGAATAGATGATAGGAGGGTAATATAATGATTCAAATAACCAATGTAACGAAAGTTTATGGAAATGATATAAAGGCAGTTGATGACATTACACTTTCCATTAAAGATGGAGAGATATTTGGATTTTTAGGACCAAACGGTGCTGGAAAGACAACTACCATAAAAATGATGACAGGGATATTACCCATTGACGAAGGAACAATTATTATAAATGATGTAGATATTGCAAAAAACCCAATTGAAGCAAAAAAAGTTATTGGATATGTATCTGATAATCCTAATATTTTTGAGAGACTAAAGGGAATTGAATATTTAAATTTTATGGCAGATATTTATCAAGTTTCAAAGGAACAACGAAAAACTAAAATTGAAGAGTTAGGTGAACAATTTGAAATGATTCAAGCTCTTGATGATAAAATCCAGAGTTATTCACATGGAATGAGACAAAAAATTGTAGTTATGGGAGTTCTATTACATAATCCTGATGTATGGATACTTGACGAACCACTATCAGGATTAGATCCAAAATCATCATTCACTTTAAAAGAGATGATGAGAAAACATGCAAAAGATAATAAGACAGTTATGTTTTCTACCCATGTACTAGACGTAGCTGAAAAAGTATGTGATCGAATTGCTGTTATTAATAATGGGAAAATACTATTTGTTGGAACTTTAGCAGAAATGAAAAAACAAGCCTCCTTGGAATCAAGTCTTGAAAAAATGTTCTTGGAGATGACTGAAAATGAATAATACTATTAAGCTTTTAAAAGTGGCTCTGCTTATGGCTTTTAGAGGTGATGTTACAAAAAAGAAACAAAAATTTAAAAAGCCATTTATTGGTTTATTGATTTTAGTTGCATTCCTTCCTATGATTAGTACGTTTATCTTGTTATCAAAAGAATTATACATAGCATTAGAATTGATTGGACAGGGAAATGTGGTTATTGCTCTAAGTTTAGCAGGGGGTAGCCTGGTTGTATTAATATTTGGGATGTTTTATACAATATCCTCATATTATCTAGCAAAAGATATTCCACATTATTTAGCATTACCATTACAACCTGAAGAAATTATTGCATCACGTTTTTTAACAACATTATTATATGAATATTTAACTTTAATTATTTTTGTGGTTCCAGTGATTATTGGATGTGGTATTGCAGGTGGATTTGGTGTAATTTATTATTTAACTTCTCTTATAGTATTTATATTTTTACCAATATTACCACTATCAA